>JAUNOJ010000208.1 GCA_030531135.1 Sutterellaceae bacterium
GTACGTGGCGGCGTTGACTTCGATCGTCATTGCAATGCGCGTAAATGTTTCTACGGTTTCTCAAGGCGCTTGGACGGATTCGGGTTTTTGCTTCTTTTTGCCTTTGGCGTCGGACGTCTTTGATTTGGCTGCGAGCTTTTCTTCTTCGAGTTTGCGCTTTTCGGGGTTGGACCAGCGCTCGACGGGGCGGTTGTCTTTGGTGGGCTTGGCGTACTTGTAGTAGTCGTTGGGCACAAAGACGTTGTCGACAACGGTGCCCAAGTAGTCGCGCTCTTGCTTGTTAACGCCATCGAGGCGGTAGTTATAGGCAAAGTACACCGAGATCACACCGTCGGAGCGACGTTGTACGTTGGCTCTCTCAGGAAGGCCTTGAATTTGGCTGCGATCGATGGGATTGGCCGGGCGTTATTGCATTTGGGTGTCTCGGTGTTTGTCTATCGGTTGACGGTATTGTCGTTGCAGTGCAAAAAATGTCAAGTTCGAATCAACTTAAAGTGTGACGCTGGCTTTTCGATCAGCGAGCGTCCGTCAAGCGGCAAGGCATTGAGCGAGCATCGGGCTGACGTCAGGGCATCAAAACAGTCTTGACCTTGGTTGCCGTTTCTTTGCCGTGGGCAGGCGTGGTGGCAGACGGTAACGACGTGCGCGTCAAACGTATTTCAGAACTCGACAACGTTTTGCAGTGGTCACCTTGGTTCACTGGCACGAGACTGGTTTGTGTTGCGTTTGACAGGAGGCACAAGCTCGAAATGATGACCGGCTTTGAAATGTTTGCGTCTTTTCTTTAAAACGCCGCCGCAAAAGCATCGGCCCAAACTTTGGAGGCTTGATAGGTCAGGTCAAAGAGTTCTTTGTCATGACCGTCTTGGTAGCGCTTGACATAGACATCGAGAATGCTCGACATCTCCAGACTTGCAAACATCGGATGGCTCTTGTCGATGATTGAGAGCAGTACTTTGCGGTCGATTTCGCGTTGTGTTTCTTGCGGGGTTTGGTTGTCGGACATCGTTTTTCCTTTGGGAGTAGATTGTCGGATTTGGGCTCAATCGGTACGGTTCTAAGGCTGTCGCGCATACCGGCGATTGAAGCTATAGGGTTGGTAAACCGTTTGAAGCGTGCAATGCCGGTGCGGGTGCGCTTTGCCTCTGTGCTACGAGTCCTTGGGTGTCTCCGTGTCTTTGGGGTGGATGGCGAAAAAGATCCATTCGTCAGTCTTTCTGTTTTTGTGGTAGCAGGCCACACCATCGAACATCGGTATGATCTGGGGGTATATGGGGTAGACTAAATAATTGCCTTTAAAGTCGATGAGCCCCCTCGAGTCTTGATCAGAGATGAAGCGAACCTCTGCAACATCAAAGCCGGCTACGGTCAGGTGATTGATTTGCCAAAAGCTTTTGAAAACGGTTTCGTTCCCATCCGGCGTTAACAGGTCCTGATAATGAACTTCTCCGCTACCCAACGGGCGTACAAGAAAACCGTTTTCCAGAGCATAGACATTGTCGTTGCTCAAGCACCATCCCGGAATTAGGGAGTATTTCACCGGCCCCTGGGAATGAACTTCGTAATTTAAGGTGTTGCCTTCACGCTGGTTAATGTAACGAAAATCTGCGTGGAGATATTGCGTCATGTCGGGTCTAAAGACCGTTATACCGATCTCGGGTCGATTGATGATGTCGCATGAAAGCATGCATCCGTGAAAGCCTACATCATGATTTTTTAAAACCGATAGGTTGTTTTTGAGGTCGTGTATGCTCCAGCCTTGGGCGACACCGTAGTAGATCAAAAGATCGCCCGAAAGTTCGACACTGGCGAAATAGTCCGGTTGCACCAAGCTTTGACCGTCGGCATTGAGTATGTAATTTAGGGGTAGCACCATTTTACCCTTTTTAGTCCAGTGATCCCGGTGCTCGCAGACATGGTAAACGGGAACCAGTGCCCCGTCCGGACGCACTTTATGTTTGACATCGTACAAAGGCACGATATTTCCGAATTCAAAGGGACGGATAATTTCGCCCGTGATTGACACGATGCCCAAAAGGTTGTCTTTCATCGCAAAATAGTGACGGGGATTCGCTGTCGGGAAAAGGGCGCGATAGGTATCGGGTTCGATAACAACATTACCGTTTTTGTCCATTAACCCATAGTAATGGACGGAGAAGTCGTAGTCGTGAATGCCGTAGTCGTAAAAGCCGCATGCAGTCGGCACTAAGATTTGTTCAAGCTCGCTCTCGTTGGTAAAGCTGAAAAAGCCGGTTTGGAGGCGCTTCAGGTTCTTGACCGGGCGATCGGGATTCAAGATTTTGCCTGTGATATCTATCAGAAAACCAAGGCCATTGATCGTGACAACGGCGCGCTGATCTTCATCGTTAAAACGTCCGGCATCGTTAAAGTTTGGGGCGATGACGACATTGAGATCTTTGTCAACGTAGCCGTATCGATTGTTTTCAAAACGTACGGCTGCCGGGTACGTGCCTTTGTAGCCGGCAAGTTGGTCGGCGAAGTCGACTTCTCGGCGGGATTTTTTACCTCCGGTCTTAGGGTAGTACTCGTCCAGATACCAGTTTCTTAAGGCTGACAAGCCTGAACCGTTGGTGCTGGGGACGGTTTTGAGTTTTGTTGCGGTGAGAGCTACAGCGGGAGTGCTTGCGGGTGGTGCGGTTTGTTCTTTGTTAGCGGACATGACGCTTTTCCTTATCTTGGTTGCTGAGGTCTGATGAAGCACGAAGGGCTAGGGCGCTTGGGACGATAGGCGTCCTTTGGTTGCGGCCCGATGGTGTTCGGTTGCAGGGAAGTATGCGGCGGGTTGTCAAATGTCCTGTAACGAAAGTGGGAATTTTGGGGTGGGTGTTGTTGTCGGGTAACGGGTTGGGAGCGTTGGGCGGTAGCAAGGGGCTTTTCAGGGTGTGGAAGCGCGTGTCGGAAGAGAAAGATTGGGTGCATGAACGAAAATACTAAACTGTTTAGTTGACGAACACTAAACAAGATAGTAAACTGCTAACACAAAGATAAGGAGACCGTCCATGTACAAAACCAAGCACATTCAAAAGCGTATGAGTCAACGCGGCATAAAACAGAAGATGCTGGAACTGACCCAAAATTTCGGCGCCAGACGGGGCGATAAAACGGTTCTCGATCGTAAGGGAATGGATAACCTGCTGCGTTATCTCGAAGAACTTCGTCGTGACGTGAATAAGGCTTATGAACGCGGCGGCTTTGTTGTCGTGAGTTCTGACGACGGTACGCTGATTACGGCTTACGGAATGGATTGTTAATTCAAAGGTGAAAATTATGCTCGTCCACGAACATTGGCATCTCAATATTGAAACGTGCGATCGCTACGGTAAAGACGGTCGACTTCTTTTGAACATCTTTGCGCGACTCTTTGTAAAGAACTTGGAGGCTAAGCCCGAATATCGACTGACCGATCCCAAGCATGCGTATAAGGAACTGATTTCTACTTTTCCTTTCTTGCTCAATTACCCGAACATCAAAGGGTTGCGTGAGATTTTGGATGCCTTGAGCTATCCCGTGGAATATTCCTCAATTTTGTCTTACACCCTTTCGGATAGAGGTCAGAGCTTTAGAACCGGACTTTGGTATCTTCGCAATGCCGATAAGAAGGTGCCTAGCTTGTTTCCTTTTGATGTGGCCAACAGTTGGGTGAGTGCCAAGGCCGATGAAGTACATCTGAGTC
>JAUNOJ010000209.1 GCA_030531135.1 Sutterellaceae bacterium
CATTATCAACGCTGTCGAACAGTCAGCGGACAAAGATGTCGATGCCGGTATGCAGCCTGCCGCCATCTGGGTCAATTCCGACGGCAACCGCTTTGTCAACGAAGACGTCGCCATGTCCTTTAGCCAAGCGGCCAATACCGTCTACAACCAGCACGGCCACACGGCTTGGAGCATCTTTGACGAAAGCCAAGTTCAGTACATGATCGAGCGAGGCGTTGACTCCGGCATCGGCGTGTTGGTTCCGGTCGGCACAAAGATGACCAAACTGAACGACGAAATTGCCGCCGCCAAAAAGAAGGAACTCAAGGGCTTTAAGATGGCCGGTTCCGTTTCCGAAATGGCTAAGAAGATCGGCGTTCCCGCCAAAGCACTTGAAGCCGCCGTTGCCGCTTACAACAAGAGCTGCGAGCAGCACCACGACGGCGAATTCTTCAAGGATGTGAAGTACATGCGTCCGATCAACACCAAGAAGCTTTACGCCGTGCAGTTGCGCGCCAACTTCTTTACGGCCTTCGGCGGTTTGAATACCAACCGTCAGTTCCAGGTGCTTGATGAAAACAACAAGCCCATCAAGGGGCTGTACGCCGCCGGTGTCGAAATCTCGAACATGGTCGGTCACACCTACACGACCTGGTCTTCGGGCTACGCCTTCGGTTTTGCATGCTACTCGGGTCGCCATGCCGCTTTGAACGCTGCTAAGGAAATCGGCAAGAAATAAGCTGTCGACGCTTTAAACAAAGGATCGGTCTCAACCCAATGAACCGATCCTTTTTCTTTTTCCTATTGCCCGTCACAATGCATGCCGACACTCGATTCGTTATCGAAAGGCCACACAAATCGGCAAAAAGGCGTCTCAATGTAAATAATGCCCTCGGATATGACGCAATTGCCCTCCAAGCGCTTGTAAGTCATTACAATACGCGCCGTGACGTCACCTTCGCTCGAGTACGATCGAGCCTTTTTATCCTGTCTTTGCATGCCCTCTCAACTGCTCGTCGGAAAAGAATTGCGCCGCCTCGGTAAAGCGGTGCTTGAACTGAAGCATTCACGCCGCCTGTCGGCCGTGGGCTCCGGCGGCGTGTCGCGCCCGTATCTGGTGGCTTTGGCGCTTTTTTGCGCACTGCCCGTGGCTGCTATGGCCGCTCTTTATTATTCGATTCCGAGCGAATCGTTGACGGCCTTACCCAATCGCCAGATGGTGAGCGAAGTCGTGCGCCTGCCCGATTTGAGAAATCAAATGGCTGCCATCGAAACGGTGGCAGAACCCATTACGCACGACATTTTCGTGCGCGAAGCCGAAACGCTCAATTCTTTGTTTGCGCGCTTGGGGCTCAAGGATCAGGAAGCGTTCGACTACATCGTCAAAACGCCAGAAGCCCGCGATTTGGTTTATCCGCAGGCAGGCCAATTTATTTCCGCCTCAATCGATGCCGGTGAAAAACTCGACTCTCTGTCTTTGTATACCGACAGCATCGTGACCGACCAAGGTCAGGCGATTACGGTGAGCCGCCGTAACGGCATTTTGGCCACCGAAGTGCGCGACTACACCTATGACGTAGAACTCACGATGGTTAACGGCATCGTCAGCGACACGATGCAAAAGAGTTTAGACGTCGCCAAGGTGCCCTCGAGCATCGTCAACCAAATGCATTCGGCCTTTGACTACGACTTGGATATCGTCAGCCGCATGGGCAAGGGCGACGCTTTCCGCCTAATCTACGAATCGAAATTTGCCGACGGCAACTTCGTGCGTTACGGCCGGCTTTTAGCCATGCAATTGGATTGTCAGGGCAAAACCACCGAACTCTTTTGGTTCGGCAACGACGGCGCGGGCGGCAACTATTACGACGCCAAGGGCAACATTTCACGCCGCACGTTCATGCGAGTGCCTCTGGACGTACAAAGCGTGTCTTCGGAATTTTCTCCCATGCGCCGCCACCCCGTCACCGGCGTTTTGCGTCCGCACTACGGCACCGACTTCAGAGCCCCCTGGGGCGCCATCGTGCGTGCGGCTGCCGACGGCAAAGTGGAATTTGCCGGTGTCGGTACGGGTTTCGGCAACTACATTCGCATTACGCACGGCCCCGATATTTTGACGCTTTACGCCCATTTGTCTTCCATTGAACCCGGTATCAAGCGCGGCAGCGAAGTCAAAAACGGTCAGGTGATCGGCCGCGTCGGACAAACGGGGCTGGCCACGGGGCCGCATTTGCACTACGAATTGAAAATCGACGGCGTTCAGATCAACCCCATGACGGCACGCTTGCCCGATACGCGCACGTTGTCGCCCTATCGCTATGCGCAGATGGAAGTGTTGATTGCGCCCTTGCGTGCCAAGTTGTCCATTTTGCAAAAAGTACAAACCGTCGGTCTGGCAGGCCTAGCCGAAGACACCGCCCGCAACTGACAAAAGAAAAGATCCATATCCTTGCTTTCGGAGTTTTTTATGAGCACCAAAACTATTACCGTCGGCCTGATGTCGGGAACGAGCCTTGACGGAGTGGACGCCGTCGCGGTGGATTTCGGCAAAGAATATCCGCGTCTGTTGGGCCACTATCACACGGAATTTTCGCCAGAATTGCGTCGCGAAATGTTTGCCTTGTGCAGTCCCGCCGACAACGAAATCGATCGCATGGGGCGCTGCTCCAAAGAATTGGCCAAACTCTACGCACACACCGTGGACGAACTTTTAAACGAAGCCGATATCGGTCGCAAAGAAATTGCGGCGGTGGGCGTGCACGGTCAAACGATTCGTCACCGTCCGGAAGAGGGCTGGACGCTGCAGATGAACAATCCCGCTTTGGTGGCCGAACTTTGCGGCATCGACGTGGTGGCCGACTTCCGCAGCCGCGACTTGGCCGCAGGCGGCGAAGGCGCGCCCCTTGTGCCGGCATTTCACCGTCAGGTCTTTATGGGCGATACGGCTCGTTCGGTTGTCAACATCGGCGGCATTTCCAATATCACGTTCCTGCCGGCACAGCACACCTACGGCAAGATTTTGGGCTTTGACTGCGGTCCGGGCAACATTTTGCTCGACGCCTGGTGCCAGAAACATCTGCGCCGTGCGTTTGATACCAACGGCGCTTGGGGTGCGACGGGCTCGGTTCAGGAAGATTTGCTCAACCGCCTTTTGGCCGACGAATACTTTGCGCGCAAGCCCCCGAAGAGCACGGGGCGCGAACACTTCAACCTCGATTGGCTTGAAAGCAAACTTCAAGGCGAAAGCCCGGTGGACGTACAAGCTACGCTGATGATGCTCACGGCGCGCACGATTGTCGACGCGGTGAAAAACTTTGCGCATCAAACCAAGGAAATTTATCTGTGCGGCGGCGGCGCCTTAAACGGTGCTCTGGCGCAGATGATTCGCGAACAAGCGGGCGCCGACACCACGGTGCGCTCCACCGCCGTTTTGGGCGTTGATCCCATGCACGTGGAAGCCATGGCCTTTGCCTGGTTGGCCTGGGCCTTTATGAATCGCGTCTCCGGAAACTTGCCCGAAGTCACCAATGCGGCGGGCGCTCGCATTTTGGGTGCGCTCTACCCTCACTAAGACTCTCCGAAGTCGGCTCCGACAACAGGGCGCCGACCGCAAGAGTTCAAGCCGCGAAAAATTTCGCGGCTTTTTCGTTATCTCTGAGAAATTTCGTTACAATTTTTTGTTAACTTGATTTTGCTCTGACGACGCGAC
>JAUNOJ010000210.1 GCA_030531135.1 Sutterellaceae bacterium
CCGTCCTATTAAGACAGACGGAAGCCCCGCTCGTAAGCGCGGGGAGGCTTCACACAACAGTTGCAAAAAGCGAAATCGACTAAGTCTTTTTGCCAAGGGTGGAAAAGTTAATGGCGTGATAACATGCCCATTTGTAGCGCGTCAAAAAATGGGTAATCCTAACGCTACGCCTTCGCGGTGAGGAAAAACATCGCGACATTCCACCAAATTGGACGGTGTGCGACATTAAAAAAGCATATCGGACCGAACCTAAAACAAAGGACATAGGCAAAATGCAAACAAAATTCATGTTGGGCGTCATCGGTGCGGCTGTCAGTGCCGTTATGCTCATGGGCTGCGGCGAAGACAAAAAGGAGCCGACGCAGCAAGCTCAAGCTCCCGCAGCAAACACGGTGACCGTGGGCGTGGTTCAGTTGGTCGAACATCCGGCTCTGGACTTGGCCAATAAGGGCATTGTGGACGCCGTCAAAGAACGCGGTTTGAAGGTCGAATTCGATCAGCAAAACGCTCAGGCCGACCAATCCAATCTCGGCAATATTGCTCAACGTTTTGTTTCGCAGAAGTATCCTTTGGTCTTTGCGATTGCGACACCCGCAGCACAAACCGTTGCCAACGCTTCCGACTCGATTCCGATCGTGGCAACGGCCGTGACCGACTTTACGGTTGCAAAACTTGTCAAGTCCAACGACAAGCCCGGCACCAACGTCACGGGCTCTTCGGACTTAAATCCCGTGGCCGCCCAGCTTGATTTGATCATGCAGTTGGTGCCCAACGCCAAGACGATCGGCACGATCTACAACAGCTCCGAAATCAATTCCCAGTACCAGGTCGATATTCTGAAAAAGGAATTGGCTCGCTACAAGCTTAATCTCGTCGAACTGACGGTTTCTTCCGTCAACGACGTGCAGCAAACCGCTCAGAGCATGGTGGGTAAGGTCGATGCCATCTATGTGCCGACCGATAACATCATCGCTTCGGCCATGCCGATTTTGACCAAGATTACGACGCCAGCGAAGATTCCGGTCATCACCGGTGAAGAAGGGCCGTTACAAGGCGGCGGCTTGGCCACCGTGGGTGTGGACTACTACAACCTCGGCAAGATTGCCGGCAACATGGGTGCCGACATTTTGGAAGGCAAGAGTAAGCCCGCCGAGATGCCCATTCGTTACCAGACCGAATTTAAGGCCAAGATCAATACCAAGGCTCTCAAAGACCTCGGTATGACTCTGCCCGAAAGCCTTGAAAAGACGGCCGAAAAGGTCAGCTATTAATCGATACGAAAACCTTC
Source organism: Sutterellaceae bacterium (assembly GCA_030531135.1). Lineage (GTDB taxonomy): Bacteria > Pseudomonadota > Gammaproteobacteria > Burkholderiales > Burkholderiaceae_F > Duodenibacillus. The sequence goes on from JAUNOJ010000210.1 coordinate 1,289, forward strand.
CCTTGTGAAAAATCGTCCTCGACGGTTTTCGCAAACGCGGAAGGTTTTTGCTTTTTCTCGATCCGGACAGATACACTCACGAGTACGGTATCGAAAAACGAACAAAATCGATACCGTTTCGAACAACGTTAAAGAAGTTTCCCATGCTTGATATTTTGATTCCGACCGTTGCGCAAGGCTTGATGTGGGCCTTGTTGGCTTTGGGCGTCTACATCACATTCCGCGTATTGGATATCGCCGACTTGTCGGTCGAAGGCAGCTTCCCCTTGGGGGCGGCCGTGGCTGCAAGCGCTTTGGTGGCAGGCTACGGCATTTTCGTTGCCTTTGTTCTGGCTGCCGTTGCCGGCGCTTTGGCAGGCGTCGTGACGGGCTTTTTGACCACCAAACTCAGAATCCCTCCGCTGCTTGCCGGTATTTTGACCATGATCGGCTTGTATTCCATCAATTTGCACGTGATGGGCAAAGCCAACGTGGCGCTTTTGCGTGTGGAGACGGTCTTTACGCAAATGGAAGGCTTCGGGCTCTCTCCTGCGATGAGCATGCTCGCCGTGGGCTTCATTGCCGTGGCGATTGTGGGTGTGATCATCTATTGGTTCTTCGGCACCGAATTGGGAACGGCCATTCGCGCCACGGGTTGCAACAGCCAGATGGCGCGCGCTCAGGGTGTGAACACCAACTCCATGATCGTTTTGGGTCTTTTGATCAGTAACGCATTGGTGGCCTTGTCGGGCGCCTTGGTGGCCCAGTCCAACGGCTTTGCCGACGTGGGGATGGGCACGGGCACGATCGTCATCGGTTTGGCCTCTGTCATTATCGGCGAAGTGCTTTTCGGCACCCGCACCTTCAAAAACTGTTTGATCGCCGTGATTTTGGGCTCTATCGTTTACCGTTTGGTGATTGCCGTCGTCTTGCAGCTCGGCATGCCGCCCAACGATCTCAAGCTCTTTACGGCCATCTTGGTTGCCATTGCTTTGTCGATGCCCTTGATTCGCGAAACGATTCGCCGTCGTAAAGTCACGCACTAACTCTTCTTGGAAAAACAATCACTAAAGGAATGCAAACAAAATGCTGATTGCAAAAGACATTCATAAGACGTTTTTTCCGGGAAGCGTCAATGAGAAAAAAGCACTGCGAGGCGTGAACCTCACGTTGGAAGACGGTGACTTTGCCACCGTCATCGGCTCCAACGGCGCCGGCAAATCCACCTTCTTGAACGCCATTGCCGGGGTCTTTCCCATCGACAAAGGAACGATTGAAATCGACGGGGTCGACATCGGTCGTATGCCAGAGTATGAGCGCGCCAAATACATCGGTCGTGTTTTCCAAGATCCCATGAAGGGCACGGCCGGCAACATGATGATTGAGGAAAACTTGGCCATGGCCAGCCGCCGCGGCAAGCGTCAGGGCTTGGCTTGGAGTTCCAAGGCCGAGATGACCGAAAAGTTCCGCGAAATGCTCAAGGAACTCGATCTCGGTTTGGAAGATCGTATGACGGCCCATGTCGGGCTTTTGTCGGGCGGCCAACGTCAGGCAGTCACCCTTTTGATGGCCACGATCGTGCGCCCGCAGTTGTTGCTTCTTGACGAACACACGGCAGCACTTGATCCTAAGACGGCGGAAAAGGTGTTGGAGTTGACCGACAAACTCGTAAGCCAACATCGTCTCACCACCTTGATGATCACGCACAATATGCGCGATGCGCTGCGTTTTGGCAACCGCTTGGTGATGATGCACCAAGGCCGCATTGTGGTTGACGTGCGCGACGAAGAAAAGAAGAATTTGACGGTGCCCGACCTCTTGGCGCTCTTTGAAAAGGGTGCGGGTGTCGTGAGCGACGCCATGCTCTTGAGTTAAGAAAAATCTTTTGCTAGTATTGCCTCCACGTCGGTTGTTCCCCTATAAATAAAGGGAGAAACGCAAGACCGACGCGTATCGGAGGATTTCCGAGTAGCGGAAGTTGGACAAGATAACGAACGGTTGTCTTGTCCATTTTTTTATACAGAGGATTGATTGCGATGGTTAACGTCAAAGCATTTCGAGTCGCGTTTATTTTGATCGGAATGACCTATGGGGTTTTTGTGTCGAGACTGCCTGCCGTCAAGATTCAGGCAGCTTTGGACGATGCACAAGTGGGCTTTATTCTTTTGGCCGTCAGTTGCGGTGCCGTGACGGCTTTTATGTGTATCAACGCCCTTTTAAAGCGTCTGCAAACGCGTCAGGTGATTACGGCGTTTCAATGGGCGCTGCCTGCCGTGATGTTGTCGGCAGGTTTCTTGGATTTCTTTTGGGGGTTGGTCGCGGTGACAGCTTGCATGGGCTTTATGATCGGGGCCTACGACGTCACCATGAACGCGCAAGCCATTCTCTTGGAAAAGCACACCAAGCGGC
>JAUNOJ010000211.1 GCA_030531135.1 Sutterellaceae bacterium
ACGCGCATCAAGGTGCCTTCCGAGGTTTTGACCGTTTCGATCGAGCATCGGTTTTTCAACCACGTTGAGAGCATCATCGAAAAGTGCGGGGCCCGCATTCTTTCCAAAGCCTTTGCAAGCAATGTGGAAGTCACCGTTGAGGTGGCTTTGGAAACCAAAGACCGACTCGTGAATCAAATCTCGCAGGCTTGCGCGGGCAGAGTGTCGATTGTTTCTGTTGAGAAATAAGTCTTTCGGTGCAAGGAAAAATGCTCGGAGCCGAGTAGAATTTTTGCCGATACGTTTTTGACCTTTTTCCCATTCATCGTGAACCGGAATATGTCCAATCATCTGTCGTTGTGGCCCTTTCCTCGCATGATCGTGCATCGTGCAGGGGGATTTCTTGCACCTGAAAATACCCGTGCGGCTTTTGAGGTTGCCGTCAATCTCAAGTGTGACGCGATCGAAACCGATGTGATGATGACTTCCGACGGCAAACTGATTTTGAGCCACGATGAAGAATTGGGGCGAGCCGTCGACGGTGTGGGGCTTGTGGCCGAAATGACCAAAGTCGAGCTTTTGAAACTCGATGCAGGCATTCGTTTCGGTTCGCAGTGGAAAGGTCAAAGGATGATGACCTTTGAAGAGTCGTTGCTCTTTTGCCATGAGTACGATCTTTTCATGAATATCGAGATTAAGCCCGCCAAGGGGTTTGCTAAAGAAACGGCGCAGGCTGTTGCACGTACGCTTGCAGCCTTCGCTGCCGACGGGAAGATCCGAGGCGATCGCGTGCTTATCAGTTCTTTTAGCGTGCAGGCTCTCTCTGCATTTCGTGCTGTTGATGCAAATACGCCGTGCGGTTTGTTGTTGGAAGCTATTCCTGAGAATTGGCTTTCCATCGCCCAAGAGTTGGGTGTTAAAACCGTGCATCCCGATTACACGACCGTGACGTCTGAGTTTGTGTCCGTTGCGCATGCTGCGGGGCTTGGCGTCATGGCCTATACGGTGGACGATGTTCATCAAGCTCAAGCGCTTTTAGCCATGGGCGTGGATGCGATTTGCACCAATCGTCCCGATATGTTGGCGCCTGTTTTGACGGCTTGAAACAACTGCTAGGGCCTATCTATGCGCTGATAGCAATCAGTGAAAGGTTCTTCGCGAGTCGGTACAATAATCACAACCAATTCATTGAAGAGTTCATGATGCAAACGTCTATTCCAAAGTTACCGTTATGGCGATCCACTTTTTCAACACTGCGTTTTAAGCGGGAAATTTATGTGGATAAGACGGAGCTAATTTATCGCATTGTTAAAGACGATGCCAAGATTTTTCTTGTGCGTCCTCGTCGGTTTGGGAAGTCTTTGCTCGTTTCTGCGATGGAATCTCTTTTTGCGCACGGTTTGCGCGACTTTAAGGGGTTGGCAATTGAAAAGCTGTGGACGGATAAGACCTATCCCGTTGTGCATTTGGACTTTTCAGAAGTTCGAGAATTTTCAGATGAAGCAGCTTTCTCCAAGAAATTTGAAGAAATTCTTTACGTGGGGTTCACGTCTGCAGGTTTTACCACGGGAAATGAACCTCTCAGTATTGTGAGGCAGTTGGCCCGATGGATGAAGGACTTGCCACCAAGTTCGTTGGTTGTTCTGATTGATGAATATGATTCTCCGCTGACAGCGTGTCTAGACCAGCCTGAGTTGTTCGAAAAAGTAAGGCGCATTTTGAGTGACTTTTTTTTGATGCTTAAGTCAAAAGAAGGTTGCTTGCGCTTTTTCTTTATGACCGGGATTACCAAATTCAGTAACACAAATATCTTTTCTGCTTTTAACAATTTGCGAGATGTTTCGCTGGAACCTGAGTACGGGTCATTGCTAGGGTATACCGAAGAGGAGATTAGAAATTATTTCGCCCCCTATGTTGAAGTTGCCGCTAAGTCTTTAAATGTCACACAAGAAGAGGTGATGGAGCAACTTCAAAAAAATTATGACGGCTTTTGCTTTGATTCACAAATCAAAACACATGTATATTGTCCTTGGTCGGTATTGAATTTTTTCTACACTCCGCACTTGGGGTTTGAAAACTATTGGTATGCCAGTGGTGGCACACCTACCGTGCTGATGAAATATTTTGGCATGCGCTCTTTGTTGGATTTGGACATAGACGGTAATGAAAAAACAATTTCGCTTGAAAGTTTGGGCAGTGCTTGCCGATATGATGCACTAGATCCATTGGTGCTTTTGACCCAGACCGGGTATTTGACGATGCGGTCTCGATCTGAGGGCGGCTATGTGTCTTTAGACTACCCGAATAAAGAAGTTGCCATGTCGATGGCTAGACTGTATTCGATGGAGTTGTTGCAAGGTAAACGCTGGCATCAAGCAGGTAAGCTTTTTGTTGCGGATAGTTTGGCAAAAGGTATGGTGACGGAGTCTATCGAGCAAATTAATTTTGCGTTCAATATGATCGATTATCAGGACTATCCGATTGCCAGCGAATCGGCTTGTCGTGCTTATTTGCAGGCTTTGTTGATGGGGGCGGCTTTACTGCCCGATGTTGAGCGACACACGGCACAAGGGCGTAGCGACTTGGAACTGAATGCAGGGAACTATCATTGGGTTTTTGAGCTCAAGTTTGCTAAAAATTCTGCAGATATCGACAAACTTCTCAAGACGGGCGAGGAACAAGTTAAAACTCGCCATTATGGGGAAACACTCCATGGCCGGGAGTTGATACGCATTGTGATGGTTTTCAGTAGCCAAGAGCGACAATTTGTCCGTTGGCAACAAGTCTCAAGTTAGTGGCAGAGAAAAGCGCTTTGAGTTTTGTCTAGCTTGCTCATAGCGCTTGTATCTCCACAGCATCAAGCAGCAATGCACAATGACGTGATTACTGTCGGATGGGCGGTTAATCTCTTGGTGTCATTTCTCGGCGATAGTCGGCGCCATCTTCCCGACACGATAACGAATATCGGCACGCGGTCTAAAGGCCTTCAATTCCACCCCGTCCAAGTGCGTCAATTGCGGATGCACCGTGCCCTTATTCTGACGCGAGATGTAAAAGCGACAGGCTTCCGAGGGGCTGATCGTCAAAATGTCGCCCGAGTGCCATGAAATAGCCGTACGTTCGGCAAGGTTTAACCCAAATGTGCGCACGCAGTCCACGCTCGGCACAAAGCCGTTATGCATGAGGGTAGAGTGCATTTCGGAGGCAATGTAGCGGTAGGTACGATTGCTGTCAATGGCAGGCTGGAAAAGCGCCAAGGCAGTGATCCAAAGCACCGTCATGCCGCTTGCGGACAACCAGGGACCGTTCCAAAAAACGGTGGGATGTTTTTTGAGGCGCTGCACGCAAAGCGTCAACCAGAACGACAAGACCATCAAAGCAACGATGACACCCAACCAATCGGATTGGCTGGCAGACTCATTGGCAACCAAGCGAAGCACGGAGTAGTGCATCTTGGGCGGCCATTCCAGTGTGAAGGCCAGCCAATAAATCCACATGCCTGCCAGAGCCAACGTAAAGACGGCCACGCAGAAGCACTCCAACATGCTCTTGCCGTTACGTTTGGAACTCATCAAACCGAAAGCGGCCAAGGTGCAAATCGGGGTAATGGCAATGGGTAACAGCGTTTCGGCATCAATGTTGTTGCTGATCAATACGCCCAAAAGGCAGGTGAGCACAAAGGACAAGGGCATTGC
>JAUNOJ010000008.1 GCA_030531135.1 Sutterellaceae bacterium
CAGAAGCTACGTCGGTAAAGCACCCCAAGAGCTCTTTTCCGAAAAACGTAATAAAGCCCACCATCACAAATGTGGCGACAAAATTGAGCCACATCGACACCCACGTCGCACGTCGGCAGCGTGCCAGATTTCCCGCCCCATAGTTTTGGCTCACAAAGGTGGTGGTTGCCAAACCGAAGGCGTTGATAAAGCAATAGACGTTGATTTCAACCGTAAAGGCGGCCACGGATCCGGCCATCACTTCCGGTCCCAAGCTATTGATCGCCGATTGAATGACGAGGTTGGATAACGAAAACACCATGCCTTGCAACCCTGCGGGCCAGCCGATGCGCACCATCATGCGCAAAGTATCTTTTTCAACAACAAAGAGGCGCTTCACATCCAAATGCAAGACTCCGGGCATCCTGATCAGGCACACAAACAAAATCAGCGCCGCCACGCCGTTTGCCAAAGCTGTTGCCAGAGCAACGCCTGCCACACCCCAGTCGACCACCAAAACGAAAAAGAGGTTGCCCGCAATGTTAAAGACCGTGGCGGCGCACAGCGCCCACAAGGGTGTGCGCGTGTCACCCTTGCTTCGATAAACGGCGCCCAAAAAGTTATAGACGGCAATGAAAGGCATGCCGAGTAGGAAGATGCGCAAGTAGGTTTCGGCCGGCGCCAAAACCGATTCCGGCACGTCCATCAGCCCCAGAATCCAACCGGTGGCCAGTTGCCCGAAAAGGGTGGCGGCAACACCGAAGACAACGGCAAGCGCAAAGGCGGTGTGCACGGCCTTATTGGCTTTTTCCTCGTCTTTCATGCCGAGAAAGCGCGCCACCACAACGTTGGCGCCCAAGGCCAGACCGATACACAAACTGATGATGAGCCCAATGATGGGCACGTTATTGCCCACAGCAGCCATGGCTTCGCTGGAAACAAAGTGCCCCAACACGGCAACGTCGGCCGCGTTAAAGAGCTGTTGCAATACGCCCGTAAAAGCCAACGGCACTGCAAAAAGGACAATCTTGTCCCAAAGCGTGCCGTTGAGAAGATCCATGTCTTTTTTAGCCACCTTGCGCGACTCCTTCTCACCGATCGCAGTTTGCTACCAAAATTGTTTAGCTACTCACAAAGCAATATGGTACGCCGATCGAAAAAGAGTCGCACGAAGTTTGGGCGAGTTTGCGACTTTTTGGCAAATTACCAGGCGGCTTTCACAGCCCCCTTAAAGGTCTTGTCGATGAATTCCTTGACTTCGGGCGACTGGTAAGCCTTCACAAACTTCTGAATGTTTACGTCTTTGGCGTTGTCGGGGCGAGCGGCAATGATCATCAAAGCAAAGGGCGCTTCGCGAGATTCGAAATAGAAACCCTGCTTTTCAGGCGACAGGTTGGCGCTGATGACATAGTTCATCGGAATGGCAGCAATGTCCACGTCGTCCAAAGAGCGCGGCAATTGTGCGGCTTCGAGTTCGACCACCTTGATGTTCTTCGGATTTTCAACGATGTCTGCCGGCGTTGCGGTGTTGCCCGTCACACCGTCCTTCAACTTAATGAGGCCGGAAGCCTGAATCAGCAAGAGAGCTCGACCTCCGTTGGTGGGATCGTTCGGGATACTGATGGTGGCACCCTCAGGAATCGTTTCCAACGAGTGAATCTTGTTGGAGTAAAAGCCCATGGGCTGAACGACGGCGTCGGCAATCTTTTGCAGATCCGTGCCCTGATTCTTGTTGAAGTTGGCTAAGAAGGGCCCATGCTGATAGACGTTGGCGTCCAACGACTTGTCGGCCAAAGCGCGATTGGGCGAAATGTAATCGGTAAATTCGACGACGGTGACTTTAAGACCGTCCTTTTGTGCAACCTTGGCGGCTTCGTTCACGATGGCGGCGTGCGGCCCCGCAGTCGCACCCACTTTGATTTCGGCAGCCTTATCGCCACCGCAACCCGTTAAAAGTGCGGAAGAAGCGACAACGCCGGCGACGGCGAGACTCAACAATTGACGACGAAACATTTTTGAAACTCCCTGTTTTTTTGATTTCTTCTGTCTGTTTGGCACCTCACCCGGTGCGCGTGCCGATAATAGTACAGGTCGGCAAACGACTTGGAAAAAATATCCTACGATTTGTTGAGGTATTACCGCCGCGCTAAGACAAACATCTACAAAAGTGGATCGGCAACATCTACAAAATCGACTTACAAAGCCTTGATTTTTATTGGAAAATGTTCAACACATTGAAGCACAAAGATCTACAAACGCGACAATCGTACATCTACAATCTGCAACAAAATTCTCGCTGCAAAGGCATTGTCATCCAACGCTGTACAAACGCCAAAGATCCTAAATCGCTTCAAGCCAACATCCTAAAAACTAGGATCTAAGCCATTGATTTCAAACGAAATCGAAAAATCAATATCCTAAATTCGGTTGCAGTAAGATCCTCAAAAGCATAAAAAACTCCCGACACCTTTCGTGCATTTCGCACCGGTCATCGGGAGTTGTCGGTTTGACGTCTTTCAGAAATCAACGCTCGTCAATCCAAGCCTGCAAAATCGCTTCCAAACGCGCTTCGTTGCTTTTCTCGGGATCGTCATCAAAGTCGGGCAAGGCCAACACGCGATCGCGCAACTCGGACAAACGCAACGTCACGGGGTCGAGTTCCGGTTCGTTGTCGTAGAGTTCCTCGGCAATGGCCAAGGCATCGGTCCATTTCAGAGTCATCTTTACTCGCCCGATCAGTGTTCGTTGACGATGTTGCGGTTGTTGCGCGGAATTTCGATCGTGATGTCGCTTTCGCCCATCACGGCCTGGCAGGCTAAACGCGACTGCGGGCAGCTGCCAAAAGCGTTGTCCAACTGATCGTATTCGTCATCGTCGGGTTCGTTCAAAGAATCGAAACCTTCGCGCACGATGATGTGGCAGGTAGCGCAGGCGCAGTTATATTCGCAAGCGTGCGGCAACTTGACGCCGGCCTTATTCAAAGACTGAGCGATCTTGGCGCCGGTGGCCACTTCGACCTTGGCACCTTCCGGGCAAATCGCTTCATTGGGAAGTACGGTTACAAACGGCATTTTTTATACCTCTTCTGTCAAAATTTAGGGGCTCTTAACTTTTTTTATTTGTGCCAATCAAAGCACATTGTCGATACTGCGACCTTCCAGGGCCTGACGAATCGAACGATCCATACGGCGTGCGGCAAACTCGCCCGTTGAGGCCGTCAGCTTTTCAATCGCGGCTTTAATGGCCTCGATATCGTCGCCTTCGCCGACTTTGTCCAAAGCAACCATATCGGCGTCGATCACGGCGCGCTCTGCGTCGCTCAACAAGTCGGCATCTGTCTCTAACGCAGAATTCGTCGACTCGATCAAGCGCAAGGCTTCGACACGCTGCTCTCTGAGTTCGCGCTCGTGCATGTCATCTTTCGCGGACTTGTTGCCGTCTTGGAGCATCTGAATCACGTCTTCATCCGTCAAACCATAGGAAGGTTTGACTTCGATACGGCTCTCGATACCGGTTTGCATTTCACGTGCGGACACGGACAAAAGCCCGTCGGCATCGATCTGGAAGGTCACGCGAATGCGTGCGGCACCGGCAACCATCGGAGGAATCCCTCGCAGTTCAAAGCGCGCCAAAGAGCGGCACTTATCCACCACTTCGCGCTCGCCCTGGACCACGTGAATGGCCATGGCGGTCTGGCCGTCCTTAAAGGTCGTAAAGTCCTGCGCCATGGCCACGGGAATGGCCGAGTTGCGCGGAATGACTTTTTCGACCAACCCGCCCATGGTTTCTAAGCCGAGCGACAAGGGCGTGACGTCCAAAAGCAGCCAATCGTCGGAATCATTTGCGACGTTACCTGCCAACTTGTTGGCCTGCATGGCAGCACCCACGGCCACGACTTGGTCGGGATCGATGTCGGCCAAGGGGTCTTTTCCGAAGAATTCGGCAACAGCCTGACGCACGCAAGGCATGCGCGTGGCGCCGCCCACGAGCACGACGCCGTTGACGTCCTTGGCGTCGATCTTGGCGTCGGTCAACACGGCCTTGGCCGCGTCCACCGTCTTTTGCACCAAGTGGCACACCATGGCGTTAAATTCTTCGCGCGTCAAAGTCTCATTTAACTTCTTGCCGCCGGAGAGTTCTGCCACGACCTGCACAGAATCGTTGTCGGTCAATGCTTCGCGTGCCTTTTTCACGGCAATAGTGAGCGCTCGCTTGTCCGAGCCGCTCAAAATATCGGCCTCCAACCCCTGACCCAACTTGTCCAGAGCCCAGCACACGAGACGATGATCGAAGTCGTCGCCCCCGAGCGCAGAGTTGCCGCCGGTTGCCAACACTTCAAACACGCCGCGCGTGAGTTTTAAAAGCGAGACGTCAAACGTGCCGCCCCCCAAGTCGTAAATCAAGTACTGGCCTTCGGCGCCGTTATCCAACCCGTAGGCAAGAGCGGCAGCGGTGGGTTCGTTCAGCAAACGCAAAACGTTTAAACCTGCCAAACGTGCGGCGTCCTTGGTGGCTTGGCGCTGTGCGTCGTCAAAGTAGGCGGGCACCGTGATGACGGCGCCAACGAGTTCGCAGCCCACGCGTTTTTCGGCACGTGCACGCAAAACCTTGAGCACTTCCGCAGAAACTTCCACCGGGCTCTTGGCCCCCTGACGGGTCTTGATTTTCACCATGCCCGGGGCATCTTCAAACTGATACGGGAAGATCAGATTGCCTGCAATGTCTTTTAAGCCGCGCCCCATCAAGCGCTTGGCAGAGCTCACGGTATTTAACGCGTCGGCTGCCTGATCGCGCACGGCATCCCAACCGACGGATACGCCGCCTTCGGGCAAATAGCGCACCACGCTCGGGCAAAGGTTGCGTCCGGCTTCATCGGCAATGACTTCGGCCGAACCGTTGATGACCAAAGCCACCAAAGAGTTGGTCGTGCCCAAGTCGATGCCTGCGGCAAAACGCTCTTCGTGCGGAGCTGTCGACATGCCCGGTTCGGCAATTTGCATCAATCCCATCATATTTGATTTCTCGATCGTTTTATCTATTGTTCGGATACCAAAAAGTCGGGCAACGCACTGTGTCCGACTTTTTTGGCCTCAATTTGTGTTTTTAGTGCACGGCACCTTTGCGCAAAAGCTCTTCGCGAATTTTCTGCACAAACATTAAGCGCCTCACGGCTTCGCGCGCCTTGGCGGCGTCGGGCGTCACGTCGAGCGTCTCGGTCAATGCGGCCAAGAGTTCGCCTCGTGCAGCGTCGACTCGAGTCAGAAGCGCATTCAAATCGTCTTGAGTCTGTGCGTCTTCCAAATCTTCGCGCCACTGCATCTGCTCCATCAGGAATGCGGGCGACATCTTGGTGTCGGTTTCGGCGCCGATATCGAGCCCAAGCTTTAACAGCAAGGCTTGTGCACGCTTGACCGGGTCCAGCAACGCATCCTTGGCTTCGTTGATGCGTCCGGCCCACTGCTCGGCCACACGGCGTTCGGCAGCCGGTCGGTCGGCAAAGCGATCGGGATGCACCACGGCAATCGTTTTGCGCCAAGCTTCCTGAATCGCATCTTCGGCCAGATCGAAACGCTCGGGCAGCGCCAAAACGGCAAAAGGAGAATTTTGTGCCATGACCGGCCCTTTTATACGTGGAAGGACTTGCCGCAACCGCAGCGTTCTTTTTCCTGCGGGTTGTTGTACTTAAAGCCTTCCTGCAAGCCTTCCTTGACGTAGTCAAGTTCCGTGCCGTCAATGTAGGGAAGACTCTTGGCGTCCACAATCACTTTAACGCCGAAACTTTCCCACACCTGGTCGTCTTCGTTGACGACGTCGGCAAATTCAAGCTTATAGGCCATTCCGGAACAACCGCTCGTTTTCACGCCCAAACGCAAACCCACGCCCTTGCCGCGCTTGGTTAAAAAAGCGGCCACGTGCTTGGCGGCGGATTCAGTCAATGTCACTGCCATTTTGATTCCCCATTACTTCTTTTGCTTGGCTTTGTAGTCTTCGATGGCGGCCTTGACGGCATCTTCGGCCAAAATCGAACAGTGAATCTTCACCGGGGGCAGAGCGAGCTCTTCGGCGATTTCGGCATTGGTGATCTTGGCTGCATCTTCAATGCTCTTGCCCTTGACCCATTCGGTCACCAAGGAGCTCGAAGCAATGGCAGAACCGCAACCGTAGGTCTTGAATTTGGCGTCTTCGATCACGCCTTCGTCGTTGACCTTGATCTGCAAGCGCATCACGTCGCCGCAAGCGGGCGCACCCACCATGCCGGTGCCGACGTTTTCGTCGTCTTTATTTAACGTGCCCACATTGCGGGGGTTTTCGTAATGATCCATCAGTTTTTCACTGTAGCCCATTTTTATTTCTCCGTCGTGCGACGCTATTTGGTTTGAGGTTTCGCGTCGCATGCTTTTATTCAAATTCGTGTGTTTGTGGCAATCAAGCCGATTAGTGTTCGCTCCACTGCACCTGAGAGAGGTCCACGCCTTCGTTGTGCATTTCCCACAAGGGAGAGAGTTCGCGCAACTTTTTGACCTTTTCGGAAAGCACCTTCACCGTCAAGTCGATTTCTTCTTCGGTGGTAAAGCGGCCCATACTGAAACGAATGGAGCTGTGTGCGAGTTCATCATCGCGCCCTAAGGCACGCAACACGTAGCTCGGTTCCAAGGAGGCCGAAGTGCAAGCCGAGCCCGAACTCACGGCGATGTCCTTGACAGCCATCATCAAGCTTTCGCCTTCGATAAAGGCAAAGGAGATGTTGAGGTTGTTGCAGACGCGATGCTCCATGTCGCCGTTCACATAGACCTCAGGGATATTGTCCATGATGCCCTTGTAGAGGCGATCTCTGAGTGCCGTCAAGTGAGCGATGTCCTTATCTTGCTCCAAGCGCGCCAAGCGATAGGCTTCGCCCATGCCGACGATCTGGTGCACGGCCAAGGTGCCCGAGCGCATACCGCGTTCGTGTCCGCCGCCGTGAATCTGGGGCTCAATGCGAACGCGCGGCTTGCGGCGCACGTAAAGGGCGCCGATGCCCATGGGACCGTAAACCTTGTGAGAAGACAAGCTCATCAAGTCGATCTTAAGTTCCTGCATGTCAAGCTTCATCTTGCCTGCAGCTTGCGTGGCGTCGCAGTGGAAAATCACGCCGTGCTTGCGACACATTTCGCCAATGGCCTTGATGTCTTGCATCACGCCGATTTCGTTATTGACGGCCATCACCGACACCAAGGTCGTATCGGGACGAATGGCTGCTTCCAAAGCGGCCAAATCCAAGAGACCGTTTTCCTGCACGTCCATGTAGGTCACTTCGAAACCTTCGGTTTCCAAATGACGCATGCTGTCCAAAATGGCCTTGTGTTCGGTTTTGACCGTAATGAGGTGCTTGCCCTTGTCTTTATAAAAGTGTGCAGCGCCCTTGACAGCCAAGTTGTCGGATTCGGTGGCGCCCGACGTCCAGACGATTTCGCGCGGATCGGCATTGATATATTGCGCCACTTCGTTGCGGGCTTCTTCCACCGCTTTTTCCGCATCCCACCCGTAGGCGTGAGAGCGGCTTGCGGGGTTGCCGAAACGGCCGCACAACCACGGAATCATTTTGACGGCCACACGCGGATCGGTGGGCGTTGTTGCTGCATAATCAAGATAAACAGGCAAAGTCATTTTTTATCTCTTGTTAACGAGTTAGCCTTCAAGCGAGGCACGTCCCAAATTGAAGTGCACGGGAACTTCGGCCCCGGGCATGGAGTTGTCCGCCAACGCACTCGTGCGACTGATATTTCTGTCTTTGATCATCTGCAGGGTTTGGGAATTGAGAAACTCGGCCATTTTGACGTTGAGTTCCGCCCAAAGACCGTGTGCCAAACATTCGGCGCCGCCTCGGCAGGTTGCTCCGCCCTGACACTGACTGATGTCGACCTGACCTTCGACGGCTTCAACGATTTCGCCGGCCGTGATGTCGTCGGCGCCGCGCGCGAGCATATAGCCGCCGCCGGGACCACGCACGCTTTTCACGAGCTTGGCACGACGCAGCTTGCAAAAGATTTGCTCCAGGTACGGCAGCGACATCTTCTGTCGACGGGCCACGTCGGCAAGGCGCACGGGGCCCTTGTCGGCATACAAAGCCAAGTCGATCATGCTGGTGACGGCAAAACGCCCTCGGGTCGTCAGTTTCACTTCTTTCTTCCTGTAGAAGACCTCTCGGTTTGCCTTGACCTTTGCGAGAAGATGGGGTCTGTCGCAAAGGCAAATCGGCAATACCTTAGTCCGATGGTCAGGAATCATACAGAAAAATAGTCTACAAAAAAAGATGGTTATTTCCGCCTGTCGACTTAAGCCCGATTTTCTTGCGTTTTTTGGGCAATGAACGAGGACAATTCGACCCTGATTCCGTCTGCCAACTGCAACACTCGGCAGGCTTTTTCTCGGCTCTCGCAAACGGCTCGCAGGAGTCAAGCGTCGGTCTTTGGGGTGGGAACCCTCGTCTTTCTATTCTTTTTCCCAATAAAATCAATAGCCTTTTGCCAATCTATGCAAAAAACTTTAAGGAAAAAGTCTTGCAGGAAATCCACACCGTTGATTTTTCCCCTGTTTGTTCTCAAACGTATATATTTCCAAGACTGCCCCGAACATGCGTTTTGCGCTCTTAGGGTTTGACACAAAAGAATTTCGCAGGCAAACCCGACACTTGCCCGCAAAGAAAACCGGAGAATTTCAGGGATGTTTAAAAAGCTCGTTTTGTGCGCCGCCCTCGGCGCCGCTCTTGTCGGCAATGCCTGTGCCGACGATAAAGTCTTGCGTATGGCTACCGAAAGCGCCTATGCGCCTTTTGAATTTTATGATGCCGACAACGGCAAGACCGTCGGCTTTGACATCGACTTATTGGACGCCATCGCCAAGCACATGGGCCGAAAGCTCGAAGTGGTTTCGATGGGCTTTGACGCCATCATTCCGTCTTTGTTAACCAACACCACCGACGTGGGCGTGGCCGCCATCACCATCACGGAAGAACGCGCCAAGCGCTTGCAGTTCTCTTCTCCCTATTACGAATCGGGGCTTTCCACCCTGATTCGCGCCGAAGATAAGGACAAAATCAAGAGCATCAAAGATTTGGAAAACTGCACGATCTGCGCTCAGATCGGCACTTCGGGCTCCATGCGTGCCGCCAAGGTTCCCGGTGCTAAGGTCAAGAACTTCAACAACGTTTCCGAAACCTTCCTGGAACTCAAAAATAAGGGTTGCGATGCCGTGATCGGCGATCGTCCGGTCAACAGCTACTTTTTGACCTCGCGTCCGCAGCAGGCAGCCGACTACTACCACCTGCCCGAAAAGCTCAATACGGAACTTTTCGGCATCGCCATCAAAAAGGGCAATAAGGACATGTATAACCAGGTCGAAGGTGCTTTGCAGAAGATGAAGGCAAACGGCGAATACGCCGCGATCTACAAGAAGTGGTTCGGGGAAGAACCGCCCAAGATGTGATCTTCGACTGATCACTCGCGCAGTCTCCCCGCACTTTAGAGCGGGGGTTGCGCTGTGTCACAGTCTCGGTGCAATCCGGACGGGTAAATTAGGGTTGGCTTGAGCGCCAATCCTATTCGTTTGCTTTGCCATCCTACCTCAGTTAAAGTTAGCCTTTTCAAGGCTAATGTTTCCATTAAGGAGTTTGCTATGCAAGAAGGATGGGACTGGTAATCACGTGGGCTTCCTTTTGGACTGATGCTAAGTCATACATCAGAGAATTGATCAAAATCAAATTTAACTCTCCCTCGCTTGTCTTTGTTCGGTTCATGTCTTATCATGCTGATGATAATACCTCTTGGGTGTCCTTCAAAATTTGAAGGCTCACTTCACGGAGTTGCATTTAAGCAGACCCTTGGTAGTACGCATCCTGACGATACAGGGATAGCGGAATCCTAGGGTCTTATTTTTTGTACACGAACATAATGACGCAAACAGCAATACTAGTTGACGGTGGCTTTTACAGAAAACGAGCATCTTTTTTGTGGGGAAAGAAAACTGCACAAGAACGAGCCAAAGAGCTTGTTGCATATTGCCAATCTCACCTCAGAGACATGGATGGCCTTGAGTCGCGTTGTCTTTACCGAATCTTTTATTACGACTGTGAACCTATTGGCAGGCGAAGCGTTTACCACCCTCTTTTGAAGAAAAATATTGATCTCGACAAATCAGATACTTATTCATGGTCACAAACGTTTTTGGAGGAGTTGCGTAAACGGCGCAAATTTGCTTTACGCTTGGGCAATTTATCCAAACAAAGTCACTATAACCTTCGCCCCGAAGTTACCAAGCAAATTCTGCTCGGTCAGAGAAAGCTTGAGTCATTAACAGAGCAAGATTTTATGTTTGTTGCCACGCAAAAAGGCGTTGACATGAGAATCGGTGTTGATATTGCCTCTTTGGCTTATAAAAAGCAGGTAAATCAGATTATTTTGATCGCGGGTGACAGCGATTTTGTCCCTGCCGCCAAATTAGCCCGCCGAGAAGGCATTGACTTTATTCTTGACCCAATGTGGTCAGACATCAAATCTGATTTATTTGAACACATCGATGGCTTAAAGAGTCAGTGGAAAAAAAGAACCAAGGCCGAAGATAAAAACCAGTAAGTTCCGAACTCCCGCCATTTTTTAAACTATGCGCGGGAGTTATCAAGCGACAATTGCGCGTCGCGCCAAATCGGCTTTTCCGAGAGACGTCCACTCCAGTTAGCTCTAACATTTTCTCGATAATTTTGCCCGCGCGCCTTGCATTCGCTTATACTTTGCCCATCCGTCGGATTTGTGTCCAAAGTTTTCCGATATTTATGCCGCAGAAGTCGCTCGCCGAAGCTGCCTGAAAGCTTTCGCGAGGCTTTTTGTCGATCCGAACTTTTAGAACTCTAACAAAAAGGGCCATAGCCTTATGGAATTCGATTTTTCTCTGATTACCTCTTCGATGCCGTTACTTTTGCGAGGCGCACTTGTGACCTTGGAAATCACGGCCATGGCCGTGGGTTTGGGCTTGGTGTTCGGTCTTTTGGCCGCTCTGGCACAGTTGAGCAAATTCGCGCCCTTGCGTTGGATTGCCAAGATCTACGTGGACTTTATCCGCGGCACCCCCTTGCTGGTGCAAATCTTTATCATCTACTTTGCACTGCCTGCCATCATCGGTCAGCGAATCGACCCGTTTGTGGCAGCGGTTGCCGCCTGCTCGATCAACTCGGGTGCGTATGTGGCCGAAATCTTCCGTGCCGGTATCCAGTCCATTGAAATCGGTCAAATGCGCGCAGGTCTTTCGCTTGGCATGAACTGGTATCAGACCATGCGCTACATCATCCTGCCGCAGGCCTTTAAGCGCATCATTCCGCCGTTGGGCAACGAATTTATCGCCATGTTGAAGGACTCGTCTTTGGTCTCCGTCATCGGCTTTGAAGAATTGACGCGTTCGGGCCAGTTGATCATTTCCGAAACCTACGGCTCTTTGGAAATTTGGTCTGCCGTGGCAATCCTCTACCTCATCATGACGCTCACCATCACGCGTTTGGTGGGTTACATGGAAAAGCGCTTTAAGACTTCGGACGCGCGTTAATCAAAGTCTCGGAACGGCCGCCAACAATTCCTTGGTGTAGTCGTTTTGAGGATGCTCCAAAATTTCCGAAGCAGGGCCGCACTCCACGAGGCGGCCCTTTTTCATGACCGCGACCGCATCGGCAATGTACTCCACCACAGCAAAATTGTGCGTAATGAGCAAAATGGCAATGCCCGTCTGCGCCTGAATTTCCTTTAAGAGATTTAAAACCTGCGCCTGCACCGACACGTCCAAGGCACTTGTGGGCTCGTCGCACACAAGAACCTTAGGAGACACTGCCAAGGCTCTGGCTATGGCAATGCGCTGGCGTTGGCCGCCCGAAAATTCATGCGGAAGCTTTCCTGCGGCAGACTCGGGCAATCCCACCTGCTTTAAGAGTTGGGCAACGCGCTTGTCTTGTTCCGTGCGATTCATTTCGGGCAGCAATGCAGCAAGCCCCTCTCGAATACATTCGCCTACGGTCATTCTGGGGTCAAGCGAAGCAAAAGGATCCTGAAAGACGATTTGCACTGCGCTTCTGAGTTTCGGATCGAACTTGGACTTATGATAAGCCATCTGTCCGGCAATCTTAACGGTGCCGGTGACAAGCGCATCTTCCAACAAACCCAAAGCCGCTTTAGCCAGAGTTGTTTTGCCCGAGCCCGACTCACCCACCAAAGCCAAGGTGGTGCCGGCAGCCATGGATAAAGAAACGTCGGTCACGGCCTCAAACACCTCTTTGCCGTGCAAGAGTTCGGCAATCACGCCTTTCGTCTTCACGTACTTGACCGAGAGATTTTGCACCGTGAAGACGTCCTCACCCTTGGCAGTCGTACGACTTAACTTTAAGCGCGCTTCTTCAAAGGTCTCTCCGACTTTGAAACAACGCACATGCACTCCGTCGGATAACGTTTGAAGTTGCGGCAATGTTTTCGTGCACTTGTCTTTGACTAACGGACATCTCGGTGCATAGCGGCAGCCCACGGGCATGTCGGAAAGTTCCGGCACGATACCCTTGATGTGAACGAGCTCACGCCCCGCTTTTTCTTTACCCGGTACGGCCGAGAGCAGCTGTTTGGCGTAAGGGTGTTTGGGCGCGGCAAAAAAGTCTGCCGCCGACTGCTCTTCAACAATGAGGCCCGCGTACATCAAGGCCACACGATCGGCGTTGCGTTTGACGACTGCCAAGTCATGCGTGATCAACAAAAGCGCAATTTTCCGCTCTTTTTGAAGTCGTTTTAAGAGGTCCAAAATCTGGGCTTGCAGCGTCACGTCCAAAGCTGTGGTGGGTTCGTCTGCCACGACCACATCGGGTTTGCAAGCCAAGGCCATGGCAATCATCACGCGCTGCTTTTGTCCGCCCGAAAGCTCATGGGCAAATGCAGAAAAACGCCTTTTGGGGTCGTCAATGCCGACACGATCGAGCCACTCTAAGGCCATGGCTCGAGCTTCGGTTTTGGACACCTTTTCGTGCAAGCGTACCGCTTCGACAATTTGATCTCCTACGGTCATGACGGGATTGAGACTCGTGGCAGGCTCTTGAAATATCATCGAAACCTTGGCACCGCGCACGGACTGCATCTGCTTTTCGGTCAAGTCCAAGAACTCAATGCCGCCCACGCGAATGCTACCCTCGGAAACAAAAACACCTTCGGGCAACAAGCGCATGACGGACAAGGCCGTCATCGACTTGCCGCACCCTGACTCGCCCACCAGAGCAAAGCATTCGCCTTTGTTGACCGTAAAGGAAACACCGCTGACCGCTTCCAAAACGCGATTGGGCGCGTCGATTTGAACTTTGAGGTTTTTGACTTCAAGCATGGCTCTTTCCTTTGCTGCTGCGCGGCTCGAAGGCGTCTCGCACGCCCGAGGCAAAAAGATTGGCCGAAAGCACCAAACTCACCATGAAGATAAAGCACGCCGTCAAATTCCACCACACCGTGGGCGAGCGGCTCATTTCAACGGCCGCCGCATTGATCATGGAGCCGAAAGACTGCATCGTGGGATCAACCCCCACACCCACGTAACTCAAAACGGCTTCATAAAGAACGATCCCCGAAAAGTCCAACACGGTGACGATCAAAACGATGTGAACCACGTTGGGCAAAATGTGTTTGAGCATGATGCGTGCGTGCGACACGCCAAAAGCCTTGGCGGCACTCACAAAATCCATGGCAGAAACTTTCATCGTTTCGGCGCGCAGTAAACGTGCAAGACCCGCCCAGCCCGTCATACCGATAATCGCTGCCAACAAAAAGAGACGCACGTCGGCGCGCTCCAGACCCGTGGCAAACATCGTCGGATTCTTGTCGATAAAGACCTGAATCATCAAAACGGATGCGGCAATCAGCAAAACGGACGGAATCGAACTGATGGTGGTGTAGATGTAGCTAATCACATCATCGACCCACCCCTTGAAATACCCTGCGGCAATGCCCAACGTCACGGCAAAGGGAAGCGTCGTCAAGGTTGCCAAAGAGCCGATCACCACGGCCGTACGCACGCTTTTCATGGCGTTGTAAAGCACGTCGTTACCCGTCGTATCGGTCCCTAACACATGAAAATGCGGCCAGACGAGCATCAATATGCACGCCAAGAATATCGTCAACTGCCACACCATGATGGCAGGGCGTGCAGGATTTGCTCTTGAGGTCACGCGAATAATGGCGTCCTTAAAAGAGATGCGACCGACGATTTTGAGCCCCAAAGCCAACACGATCCAAAAGGCGGCCAAACTCACAAAGCCCACGATGGTGCCGATTTCAACGCGCCGCATCAAATATATGTTCTTTGTTTCTTCTTTGAGTTCGGGCGAGGCGCCCGTTAAGCGGGCAAAGATACGTTCGGGCTTGCCGTTTTCCAAAACGGTCGTCTTGTCAAACTCGCGAAGCGCAAAAGGCGCCGAATAGCTGCGCTCGCGTCCGGCGATTTTGTTTAACACCAACACATCCATCAAAGACACGGTTTCGGTGTCCCAAGCAACGGTCTCGGTTGCCGTTGCAGCCTCGGAAGGCAACTTTGTTCGGAAGTGAATGCTGTCGGTCAAGGCCATGACGAAAAAGACCGAGAGCACCGCTGCGCAGGCCGTCGCGGTTTTGTTGGTAAAAACGCGCGCCCACTTCTGCCGCAATTCCGCAGTTTTGACAACGTGGCGGGCGTACAGAATGATCAAGACTAGCAAAAACCACAAAACCACGTCGGTATATAAAACGACAAACTTCACGTCAAACATTTCTTTCTCTTACTTCAGGCGGATGCGCGGATCGGCAATCGTGTAGGTGATATCGGTGAGAATCAGCCCCACAACGTAGGCCACGGTCCCCAAAAAGACCATCGCGCGCACGATGGCAAAGTCTTGCGCGTTGATCGCATCAATCGTATAAGACCCCAGACCGGGAATACCGAAGAAACTTTCCATGATCAAAGAGCCCATAAAAAGCATCGGGAAAACGGCCACAGTGCTCGTTAAAATCGGCAGCATCGCATTTCCAAGGACGTGTCGCAGCATCACGCGCCAGGGGCCTGCGCCCTTGGCTTTTGCCGTTCTCACATAGTCTTTGCCGACTTCTTCCAAGAACATGGCGCGATAAAGCAGTGTGTCGCTCCCCAAACGCGAAAAGATGCCGATGGCAACCGGCAGCAACAAAAACGCCGTCATGTGCCAGCCGTCCATAAAGCCCGACACCGGCACCAACATCAATGTCTTGGCAAAGAGCCACTGACCGACGATAATGTAAAAAAGACCGGAAATGCTCATCACCGTCACGCTAAAGGCCACCCCCGCCCACTCCAAGGCAGTGCGCCGCACCAGCACCAGCATCAAGGAAAAAATCACCATCACGATCACGCCCAAGATGAAGGTGGGCACGGCCAGGGCTAACGAGGGGCCCACACGCTCTGCGATTTCGCGATTGATGTTGCGCCCGTTGTCGCTCACGCCCAAATCACCCCAAAGAAGCGGCGCCGAGCGTTGGAAAAAAACCGTTTCCGTGAGTTTTTCCGTGCCTTCTTTTTGCGCGTTAAAGACCAAGGGCAGATCGTAGCCGCGAGAGGCCTTCCAGTTTTCGATGGCTTCTTGCGTGACGTAACGCCCGCCGATAGAAAGGCGCGCCATATCGTCCGGGGTATTGACGGCAAAAAAGAGCGCAAACGTCAAGGCGTTCACTCCCAAGAGCACCAAGACGCCGTAGAGAATGCGTCGAATCAGGTAAGCAATCATCGCGCACCTCCCTTGTCACGGTTAAGCCCCTTCACTTCGGCCATGGCGCGCATGTGTCGCCACACGAAAACGGCGCCTGCCGCAATCAACACCAGGATCAACACCACCGGCCAAACGACGGGGCGATTCCACTCGGCAATCTTTGCCGCGCGCGTCTCATAGTCGATGCGCATAAACTGCACGTTGTTGCGAATCATCGAGGTGGGTTTGGCGTTTTTAACCCACTGATGCAGTGCAGCCGCCGACGTCGGATAGTAGCCGAAGCTCCAGACGGCATCGTCTTGGACAATCGCAATCATCTTGTCGATCGTCTCGGCTTTCTCCGGCCCGTTTTCCAGATACTTCATTTTGTCGTACAGACGGTCGTAGTCGGAATTGACGTAGTTGCTGGCGTTTTCGCCCCCGCCGCCCGTGCCGACCTTGGAGTTGGGGCCGTAGAGCAAGAAAAGGAAGTTTTCGGCGTCCGGATAGTCGGCCAGCCAACCCCAGTAGTAGATTTGCGCGGCACCCTTCATCATCTTGTCTTGGAAGCGGTTATAGTCGGTGGCGCGAATCTCCAACTGAATGTCGATCTTGGCAAATTGGCGCTTAAACCATTCCAAAAAGGCTTTGGAGCCGGGACTTGCCCCTTGCCAGTCGAAATTTAAAACCAAAGGCTGTCCCGTTTTGGCGTCTCTGCCGTCGGGGTAACCGGCCTGGCGCATCAATTCTTTGGCCTCGTCAATGGAGCGGCGCACGACGTTGCCTTCGGGTGTCTTTTTGTAGACCACGGGATTAAAGGCGCTGCGCCCCTTTTCGTCAAAGCCGAAAAGCCCCGGCGGCAAAGGCCCGTGCGCGGCAGAACCCTGCCCCTTTTCAAAGATGGCGATTTGCTCTTCCCAGTCGATGGCAATGGAAATAGCTTGCCTTAACTTTTTGTTTCTGAGCTTTTCTTCGGGCGTTTTGCCCTCTCCCACAATGGGATCGAGCCAATTAAAGCCGATGTACCAAAGATTGGCTTCCACCGCCGTGGGAAACTGCAGGTTTTTGTCACGATAGAGTTTGGCTTTGTCCGGGTCGTCGCCTGCTGCCACCAAAAAGCCCTGTCCCACGTCCAAGCGCGTGATCTGCGGACTGTCGTAGTAGCCCTGCAGGAATTTCGTGGTGGTGGGCACGGCTTCTTTTTCCATCGTCATCACGATTTTGTCGACAAAGGGCATGGGCTTGCCGCAATCTTCTAAGAACCCCTTGGCTTTATCTTCCGCCTCGCCCTCACAAGGGTAAGGGTCGACGCGATAATTGGGATTTCTTTCCAAAACGTGCTCGCGATTGGTTTGAGAGACCGTGAGCATATAGGGCCCGGTGCCCACCGGCCACGTTGCCAAAGAGATGTTGTTTTCACTGAAACCTTTTTGCGCATAAAACTTTTCGGCTTCCCAAGGCATGGGCGCAAAAAAGGCCATCGCGAGCCAATTGTCAAATTGGGGATATTTGCCCTTGACGCGAATTTCCAAGGTGTAGCGATCGAGGGCCTTGACACCCTCAAATGCAAGGGGCCGCAAATCGAGCCAAGCGGCGTCTTTGTTTTCCTGAGCATAGGCTTTGACTTCACGGGCAAAGTCGCCCAAGCCCTCGATATGCTCGGTCATCAGTCCCAAAATGGGCGAGACGGTCGCAAGAGACGCCATGCGCTTGACGCCATAGACATAGTCTTGGGCCGTCAATTCGCGCGTACCTTTTTCGGGCAACTCCAAGGGAGAAGTCAATTTTGCGACTTCACTTTCAGACAGATCGTGATAGCGATACTCGCCCTTGTCATCCTTGGCAAAGGCCGGGTGCGGCGCAAAAACGATGCCTTCTTTGATACGAATGCGATAAACCGAAGTCGCGATGTCTTGAGAATTCGCGTCTTGCGGCAACTCGAGGCCGTTTTTATCGAGATAGACGGGTTTGACGACGCTTTCGGCCGTTCTCGGTGCCAACTCGTAGGGGCGCTTCAAGTAGTGGTAGGTGTAAAGCGGCTCGTAGACGTTATAGGTGTAGAGCGTCTCGTCGCTGGAATACGACGCTTGCGGATCCAAGGTTTTGGGACTTCTGCCCGAAAAACTCGAAAAAATGGTGTTGGTGCCGTACTCGGCCGTCTCTCGGGGACTGTTGACGACATTGTCGCAGCCGACCAACGTCACCAGCGAAAGTACCGCCACTGCCGTCCAAAGTTTATTTTTTCGAATCGATTTGCTTGCCGCCATAACATCCGCTGACACAAATTTCGCTTTGATTTTGCGAGAAATTTTCAACTTGGACCCGTCAAATCCAATATACTTACAGGTCTTGTATATTCGACGAGGGGCCCCTTGTCGCGCACTTTTTGTCAATCGCGCACAACAAAGGTGTATTGTCGCCGATTTTGCCCCGACTTTTGTCTGTAGCCTTCGTTTTTTCACAAAAAATGACCGAAAGAATTTTCGAACATCGCGTTCGCGTTTACTTTGAGGATACC
>JAUNOJ010000212.1 GCA_030531135.1 Sutterellaceae bacterium
CGCAAAACTTTTCGGCTGCATTTCTCCGATGACGTTGCGCACCAAACTGCCGGAGGTGTCCGAAAAGTCCAAAGCGGCAATCATGGATTGAAGCGCTTCGCCAGCGTTGGTTGTATCGCTCGCAATACGATAGAGGTTTTGGGCCACCTGTTGTTCTTCGGGGGTGGCTGCATACTTCAGGTATGTATCTTCTTGTCGCAGTACCGAAACGGTAAAGGAGGTATCGTCGACGGTTGTGAAGTCGATATCCAATGTCGGAGACTCGGGCAAAGCCCAGACAATCTTGTTGAATCGAATGTCAAGTCCGCTTGCCTCGGTCGCAACCCTTGTCGTTGGACTCGACGCGCTTGCCAACACAATAAGACTTTCGGCTTGATTTGCGGAGGTAAAGGCATTGACGTAAAAGCCCGGCGTCAGGTGAATGCTCAGAGTTCCTCGAACTTTCGCAGAGCGATCGACCAAAAGTTGGTTGTGCGTACCGTCGTTTGCCAAAACAAAGGCAAGTGTGCCGTCTCGCGTTTGCTCAAATTCGCCGACATGCAAAGGATTGGCACTGCCTTGTAATCCGCCCGGAAGGACGTAGCCGGTATTGAGAAGTTTTTGGTGAATGTAGCCGTCGCCGGCCAGAGATCCTTCTTTGCGCACGATGACGGTGCTCTGAGTTAACTCGCCGCCCGTTTGATCGTCTCGTTTGGCAATGACCAATAAGCCGTTTTCAACCACTGTCGGCCCCTCGTAGGTGTTGGTGCCTTGTAGCTCGAGACTGCCCGAACCGGTCTTGATGATGCCGGCATGTTTGCCAAAAAGCGCTTTGGCATCGTCGTTATAGAGGGTGTTTTGAGTAGTGTTGCCGTCTTCACCGTAGTATTTGAACAACTGTTGGTGCCACTTGTCATCCCAGAGACGCTCGGAGATGTCGTTACTAAAAACACTGTGTGGACCGACGACATTGAGCGTTTCCATCGCATATTGAGTATCGCTCAGTTCGGCAATCGAAGTGACGGCATCTTTGGAGTAACGGTTAACGTCCAAGCGGGCAAGGCCGCCCACGGCTTTGCCGGCATCCAAAAAGCCCTGGCCGTAGACGTCTTCGGGATTGATGGCGTAAATCTGAACGAATGTGTTATCCGTTGGGTCGGTAAAGTCCTCGAGTAGAGAAGACAGATCCCGAAGATCGAACTCTCCGGGCATTTTTTCGTATGCCTCGGTGAGATATTTCTGCATCACTTCTTTGGTGAGTTTGCCTTCGTTATCCAATAGATTGTGATTGAGAACAAAAAAACTGGCTTGCGTGTAGGGTTGCGACGTAAACCCCACCATCACATCCGGCAAAACAATATTGGAATTGGCCGTGGATAGGACGGTATCGGCCAGTTGACGGCCGTTCATCCATGGGAAGGCTTGTGCCACAAGCGCGACGGTGCCCGAGACATGTGGGGCGGCCATGGATGTACCGCCTTTGATGCAAAGCTCGCCGGTGGCGGCATCGGCGGCGTTGATCCAGTTGCCCGGTGCCATTACGGTGAAAAGTTGCGCGCCTTGCGCCAAGTTTGTGGTACTCGGCAGTCCGCCCGACTCGATGCTGATTTTTCCGTCTTGCAAATGCGTATACCGGTTGTCTGCCGAGACGACGTTAATCCAGTTGGAAAGGTCGCTGCCGTAGTAGCGAGGCGCAAGTCCCATGACCGAAGGTGCGGGATAAGCATTGTTGGCTGCGGCAAAGACGATGACGGCGTTTTTGCCTTTTTCGGTTCTCGCCCAATTCACCAGCGCACGCGTGTTGACGTTTGTCTCAAGACTCGTTCGAATATCGTCAACCGGGTCGGCAAGTTTGTCGACACCTGTTAACGGCTCCCGATTGTCCTTGTCCGTCGCGATAAAGCCGTACGTATCGAGGTTGTCGACGGTGGCAATCAGGTTGGGCGACCAACTGTTGTTGATAACGCGAAGATTTTCGATTTCCCAAAAAGCCGGGTCGACGCCGTAGAGATCGTGATAGCCGCTCGGCAACAGGTGTTGAGCGGCAAGGGTGCTGTCAAAGGCAACGCCGTGCATTAAATTGCCGTCTTTTTTGCCTGCGGCAATGCTGGCAACGTGCGTGCCGTGCGATTGGTATGCCCAGTCGCTTTCGGTCTCTGGCCAAGCAGCAAGAGTGCCGTCGTCATCGAGTCCTCGAAAAATCAGGGTTTTGCCTGCAAGATCCGAGTGCGCGCTATTGACAGGGGTATCCATGATGCCGATGACGATACCTGCGCCGGTAAAGCCCGCATCGTATGCCGTAGAGGCATTGATGAGGTCAAGACTGCCCATCGTGTCGTATTCGTGAGTTTCATAGTCGGCGGGTTGCGCAAATGCAACGGATCCCGAAAAGGCAACACACAAAAAAGCGGCAAGCGCCATAGTGCTTTTGCGAAATTGCCGAGTCGACATCAGCGGTTTCCGATTGTTCGAAATCCTACGCATACAAACCTCCGAGCCTGAGGCCAAACAAAGTAGACGGTTGCCTTTACTTGTAGCACGATTGGGGAAGCGATGTCGCAAATCTTCTGCCGAACATTTAAATTTGTTTGAAATTTGTGGCATTTTACTCTACAGTCAAGACAGGTCTATCGGTTTCATCGGCCGAGGCTTTCGGGTGCACATCAGTTGTAGGGCAGTATTTTCGAGGCAAGCAAGGATTCGTTAACAAAATACGGAACGGTCAAAATTCGGACAAAGGAGGCGGCTCTATGACAAGCCGAATCGCGTGGAATTCGGCATTGACGCCACCATGATCACGGATGCAGACATCCGTATTGCGGGCAATCAAGGGGTTGAATTCAATAACGATGCCACTGTGGGTGCGGCATCTTCCGACGGCAGTGCGGAGCATGGGCATATCGCGATTGAAAGCGCGTCGGGCGACGTGGTCTTTGCCGACGGCGCCATCGTCTACGGCGATCGGTCATTTAAGGCCAATGCCGGCGGCAATATCGTGTTGACAGGCGACTCGGATCTCAATTCCGATCTGCTTGTCGAGCTTGTTGCCAAGGGCGACATTCTGATGCGCGATTCGATTCGCTTGGGCGACAACGACTCAGGACAGCTGACCGAGAAGGTGGTGCTTGAGGCCGGCGGCAATATCGTTCAAAGCGATATCGGTGCCGATATGGGCATCGTTGCCCAAAACTTGACGGCCACAGCAGGCGGTGACGTCTCGATCGGCTCGACGGGTATCGACGGGGACACCGGCAACAGCTTCAACGCAGCCGATATTGCTGCGGGTGGCGATGTCACGATCGGTGTGCGCGACGTTGGCCAAACAAGTATTGATATCAATCGTGAAAAACAAGGTGAGGTCGCCGGCAACGTGTCGATTGTCGCAATCGATACCGACGTCAAACTCGGCGGTATCGATGTTGTGGGAGACGTTAACATCGTGGCCGAAGGCGTGACGTCCGACAAGATTCATGCCCAAGGTGGGGTGCAGATCGCTACTTCCGGGTACGATCACGATGCGACGGACGGTGTTCGCATCACGTCGTTGACGGGCTCCGAAGTAACGGTTGTCACCGGTGAGGGCGAAGTTGCTATCGGCAAACTCGTCACAACCGAAGGCAATGCCAACATCTATCGCAAGGAAACGACGGTCGCAGGCAAGGTCGATTTGGGGCAAGA
>JAUNOJ010000009.1:0-550 GCA_030531135.1 Sutterellaceae bacterium
AGCGTATTTACTTTGCCAATCACACCAGCCACTTGGATACCATCGTCATTTGGACATCGTTGCCCTCGGTGTTGCGTAAGCTCACCCGACCGGTTGCCGCCAAAGACTATTGGGATCACGGCCTCTTTCGTAAGCGCATCGCCATGAAAGAACTCAATGTGGTACTGATTGACCGCAGAGGGGCGGATCATGCCGATCCGTTGGGACCGTTAAAGGAAGCGCTCAGAAACGGCGACTCTTTGATCATTTTCCCGGAAGGCACTCGTCGTCCGCAGCCGTTGCCGAGCGAATTCAAAAGCGGCCTGTGGCGCTTGATGCGCGAATTCCCCGATGTGGAATTGATTCCGGTCTATATCGAAAACTTGCATCGTGCGATGCCCAAAGGTGTCTACATCCCCGTGCCGACCATTTGCTCGGTGCGCTTTGGCGCCCCCTTGCCGCACGATCCGACTGACACCAAGGAAGACTTCCTGACGCGTGCGCGCCAGGCTGTGGTCGACTTGGCACACGTCAACTAAAAGGAGGCTGGACTACTATGATGCGACTCGGG
>JAUNOJ010000009.1:575-18007 GCA_030531135.1 Sutterellaceae bacterium
CCTGATCTTCTTGGAAGGCATGGGAACGATTTACGGTCTTTGGGCGCAGGGCCGCGCCACAAGTCCCGAACAAAGCAGACGCTTGGCCGTTGCCAACTCTCGCGTACGCATGGGTTGGTGGTTGATCGTCGTCTTTACCATCGCTTGGTGGTGGGGACAGGCAAGTCTAGTCGTTGTTTTTGCGATCTTCAGCTTCTTTCTTTTGCGTGAATTCATTGCGCTTACGCCGATTAAACATACTGACCACTGGGTTTTGGTGATTGCGTTTTATATCGCGATTCCCGTTCAGTATGCCTTGGTGTACTTTAATCTGACGCAGATCTTTACGCTTTTCATCCCGATTTATCTCTTCTTGATTCTGCCGGTGATTGCGGCCATGAGTCACGACACGGACCGTTATTTGGAACGCGTTGCCAAGGTACAGTGGGGTTTGATGATTTGCGTGTTCTGTGTGAGCCACGCGCCTGCCATCGCCACGCTTGACTTCGGAAGTCACAAGACTTCGGGCGAATTGATGCTGCTTTTCTTCCTCATCATTACGTTCTTGGCCGATTTGTTCTCGGTGTTGATGAGTTCGCTTTTAGGCGGCAAAGCCGTTGCCATGAATAGCAACAAGTCTGTGAAGGGCATCGCCGCGGGCTCCACCATGGCCGTTGTGGCCGGTGTGGCGCTCTACTGGCTGACACCGTTTTCGATTCTGCAAACGGCTTTGTATGCGTTGGCCATTGTCGTGTCGTGCCTGTTGGGCGACATGGTGATTACGTCGGTGAAGCGCAGTCTCGGCTCTCGCAGTTGGGAAGGCGAACTTTATATCGGCCGCGGCATCCTCGAGCGCTTTGCGCCGTTGACATTTGCCGCTCCGGTGTTTTATCACTTGACGGTACTCTTCCAAATGCTTCACATTCCCTAAATCGAACGCAACCTGATTACAATACGGAAGAAATTTCTTGTAGGCCGCCTCAAAAAAGCGGCCTACAATTTTTGAGCCTTTTAGTCATTGAATTGAGTCCAAAACCATGCCTTCGAACCAATATGAAACGTTTCTACGCCACGTATATGAAAACGGCGTGACCAAGACCGACCGCACCGGCGTGGGGACGCGTTCTTGTTTCGGCTATCAGATGCGCTTTAACTTGAACGAAGGCTTTCCGCTGGTCACGACCAAGAAGCTTCATCTTCGTTCGATCATTCACGAACTTTTGTGGTTTTTATCGGGTAGCTCCAACATCGGTTACCTGCACGACAACCGCGTGACGATCTGGGACGAATGGGCCGATGAAAACGGCGATTTGGGCCCGATTTACGGCGTGCAGTGGAGAAGCTGGCCCACGCCCGAGGGTGAACACATCGATCAGATTTCCAACTTGATCGAGATGATTCGCAAAACGCCGGATAGCCGTCGCCTGTTGGTGTGCGCTTGGAACGTGGGTGAAATCGACAAGATGGCTTTGCCGCCTTGCCATTGCCTGTTTCAGTTTTATGTGGCCGAAGGCAAACTGTCTTGCCAGCTCTATCAGCGCTCGTGCGACATTTTCTTAGGCGTACCGTTTAACATCGCAAGCTATGCGTTACTCACGCACATGGTCGCGCAGCAAACCGGTTTGGGTGTGGGCGACTTCGTCTGGACCGGGGGCGACTGCCACATCTATAACAACCATTTCGAGCAAGTCGAAGAACAGCTTTCTCGCGAACCTCGCTCCTATCCGAAGCTCGTAATTCACCGCAAGCCCGATTCGATCTTCGATTACAAGTTCGAAGACTTCGAAATCGTCGACTACGATCCGTGGCCCACGATCAAGGCTCCGATTGCCGTATAACCTTTTTCAACCTTTTGACACAAACGCTATGACCACTCGCCTTGAACTCATTGTTGCGCATGCCAAAAACGGCGTTATCGGCAAAGACGGCACGATGCCTTGGCACCTCTCGGAAGATCTCAAGCACTTTAAAGCCGTGACCATGGGCTGCCCCGTCATCATGGGGCGCAAAACCCATGAGTCGATAGGCCGTCCCCTGCCCGGCCGTCGCAATATCGTCATTACGCGCAATCCCGACTTCGTTGCCGACAAGTGCGATGTGGTGACGAGCCTTGAAGACGCCGTAGCACTTTTGAGCGACGCACCCAAAGCCTTTGTGATCGGCGGCGCTCAAATTTACAAAAAAGCGATCGATCTGTGCCAATCGGCTTGGGTGACCGAAATCGACATGGAAGTCGAGGGCGACGCCTTTTTCCCGGTGCTTGACACCAATACGTGGGAGCGCCACGAATTGCGCACGGTTGAAGCCACGGAAACCACACCCAAACTCGTTTTCTGCCGCTTCGATCGCAAGGCCTAACCGGAAATCGCTTTACCCATGACCGAGCTCTTTGCCCTTTATCTCGCCACAAGCGCCGCCAATATTTTGGCGCCGGGCTTGGGTGTGGTCATTGTCGTGACGATGAGCTTGCAGTATGGGCTTCGTAAGGCGGCGTGGGCCTGTTTGGCAACGGCCTTGGGCATTGCCCTTCTTTTTATGGTGGCGGTCTCGGGGATCGGTGTCATTATTACCACAAGCCCCACACTGTTTGCCGCGATTAAACTTGCCGGTGCCTTCTTTCTATTCTATTT
The DNA here is from genome assembly GCA_030531135.1 of Sutterellaceae bacterium. Lineage (GTDB taxonomy): Bacteria > Pseudomonadota > Gammaproteobacteria > Burkholderiales > Burkholderiaceae_F > Duodenibacillus. Next base: position 3,185 of record JAUNOJ010000009.1, read on the forward strand.
GGGCATCAAGAAGTTTGTGGTTAAGCCCAAAGCCGGCACAGGGCTCGTGACCGCCGATCAACCGGAAAACGAAACCGACTGGGGCGTGTTCACGAAGTGTGTGGTCATTGCCGTTGCCAATCCCCAACCGATTGTCTTTGCTCTTTCGGTCTTGCCGCAATTTATCGATCCGAACGTCGCTTACATTCCGCAAGTCAGCCTCATGATCGTGAGCTACGCAGTCATGGTGTTTGTCTTTTTGATGGGCTATGCGACGCTTGCGGCCAAAGCCAGAACGTTTTTGAACGGTCCTCGCGGCGTCAAACTGGTGCATCGCGCCAGCGGCACTGTCTTTATTGCGATTGCGCTTTATGTGCTCTATCGTACCTTCATATAGATCAATAATTGATACTAATAAATGTTAATATTTACTATTACGTTTTTTAGCCGATATTAACATTCGAAAGTCGACAAACCTGCTTCGACACCCGAGCTTAATCCCATCAAGCGAGAGGGGCCATCAGATACACAGCTTGGCCAGATATTCATTTCTATGGGCAATAACCAGGCACTTTCACGCAAATCTACGGTGCATCTTTCTCGCACACAGAGGGCAAAACAAATCTAATAAATGTTAATATTTACTAATTCTTCTTTTAGCGTTTATTAACATTATGGCGGCTCTATGTACGAAAACACAAGAACGGAATGGAAACGGGAGTTTGTTCCCGAACTAAAGAAAACCTTCACGGCATTTGCCAATACTGACGGCGGAACCGTGCTCATCGGCGTTGACAACTCAGGAAAACTGATCGGCCTGTCCGATCCCGATGATGTTCTCCAAAAAGTCGTCAACACGATCAGAGACAACATCCGGCCTGAACTGGCTCAGTATTTCTATGCCGACATCGAAGTCATTGAAGGTAAAGCAATTGTCAAAGTAGAAATCCAAAAAGGATCTCATCGCCCTTATTACATTTTAGGCAAGGGGATCCGACCTGAAGGTGTGTTTGTGCGAAAAGGATCCGAAAGTGTAAGCGCATCTAGCAATGAAATTCTAGAGCTGATCAAAACGGCATCAGGTCACGATTATGAAAAAAACACTTCTTTCGAACAAGAGCTTTCTTTCCATCAAGCGGAAGCTACGTTCAGTTCATTCGGTAAAAATTTAACCGAGGTCGAATGCAAAACTCTAGGTCTAGTGAATGACCATGGCGTCTACACCAACTTGGGATTGCTCATTTCCGACCAATGCCCATTCAGCCTAAAGGTAGCCGCATTTCAAAAAAATCCCCAAACAGGTACAGATACTTTCTCCAGTCGAGAAGAATTTACCGGTTCTCTTCTGGCCCAAATAGAGCAGTTTGAAGATTGGTTTGATCGCATAAATACACGCAAGTCTGTCATTATCGGATTTAAGCGACATGATTTTCGAAGCTATCATCCCGAATCTTTCCGAGAAGCAGTTGTTAACGCCCTAGTTCACAGAGACTATGCATTTACCGGTTCCACGATTGTGAACATCTACAACTCACAAGCTGAAGTCATTTCCATCGGAGGTCTTGTAGAAGGATTAAATAGTGACGACATTCAGCTGGGAATTTCCCGTCCAAGAAACATTGGGCTCGCTACCATCTTCAATAAACTACACCTGACCGAAGGATGGGGATATGGAATCAGAAGTATCAATGCGGCTTATGCGAATAACACCAGAAAGCCTCAGTTTTTGCAATCAACGCATGGGTTCAAAGTCGTTTTACCATGCTTAGACGAGCCGAAACAACCTAATAATTCCGACACCCCAAACAAGCTCGGAATGACTCTCGAAATCTCGAAGGTCCTTGAGTTGCTCAGGCAAAAAGAACGCATCAACCGCCACGATATCGAAACACTTCTAGGATGCTCGCAGGCTAAAGCGATTGGCCTTTTGAGAAAACTCGTTGAAGAAGGAAAAATCATCAAGGTTCGAGACGGCAGAAGGTTCTTTTACTACCTCGCTTAATCCGATCGAACGAGAAAATCGCTTTCTCAAGACTGGTCGCGTGCGCTAAAATAATATGTTTACGAAATCGGACTTCGGTCCGAAAAACCATTTTCCCCATTGTTTGCTCTAGGAGAGTATTTACTCATGGCTCACGTTGTTTGTGAAGCATGCATCGGTTGCAAGCGCACCGACTGCGTGGATGTTTGCCCGGTCGACTGCTTCCACGAAGGCCCCAACTTTGTCGTGATCGATCCCGACGAATGCATCGATTGCGCCGTGTGCGTGCCCGAATGCCCCGAAGCCGCCATTTTCTGTGAAGAAGACGTTCCCGCCGATCAGCAGGAATTCATCGCTTTGAACGCCGAACTCGCCCACCAGTGGCCTTCGATCACGCGCAAGAAGCCCTGCCCGGACGATGCCGACGAATGGGTGGGTGTGCCCAACAAGCTTCAGTATTTGAAGCGTTAATTCATTAACGAACCCGCAAAAAATTGCCGGAGTTGATTTATGTCTGCCGTCACTACGAAAGTTATTGCCGCTACGGCCGTTGCCGATAATGTCGTACGTTTGGATATCGCCGTTCCTGAAAACTGCACTTGGAAAACGGGCGAATTTGCGCGTTTGGCTCTGCCCAGCGCCGATGAAAGCCAGTGGCGTTGCTACTCGATCGGCTCTGCAACGGGTGCCGACAAGCTCACGTTTTTCATTGCCCGCGTTCAGGGCGGTGCCGTGAGCCCCAAGCTTTGCGCTTTGAAAGCCGGTGACGCCATTCAGGTCGACACCGAAATGTGCGGCATGTTGATTGAAGACCGTCTGGAACCCAACGGCAAAGACTTGTGGCTCTTTGCTACCGGCACGGGTGTTGCTCCCTTTATCGGCGTGGCCGACGATCCGGCCATCATGGACAAGTACGAAAACGTCATCTTGGTGCACGGCGTGCGCAACTTTAACGAAACGTCCTACGTGGGCCAAAACATCAAGTTGCAGGATAAGCTTCGTGCCGTTGCTTGCGTGACTCGCGAAAAGGCCATGATTCAAAAGCGCATTCCGGACGCTATCCGCGACGGCGACCTTGAACGTCTCGTGGGTTTGGAAATCACGCCCGAACGCTCTCGCGTGATGCTGTGCGGCAACCCGGCCATGGTCAAGGGCGTGCGCGAACTGATGAAAGAGCGCAATATCGTGAGCCCGCGCGGCGGCAAGCCCGGTCAGCTCTTGGCCGAAAACTTCTGGCTCTAAAGAAACTGTCCGCTTTTAGTCTGACGCGTGTTGTTCGCCTGAAACGATCGACACGCGTCTTTTGTATTTTTGACCCCGTATCCACTCATGACTTTAGAAGAAGCGCTTTTAGATACGTTGCCCCAAACCCAATGCCGACAGTGCGGCTTTGACGGCTGTGCGCAATATGCCAAAGCCTTGGCCCAAGGTTCTGCCTGCGCCAACCGTTGTGCTCCCGGCGGCCAAGCCGGTGTGGAAAAACTCTCGCACCTTTTGGGTGTCGAGCCCACATTGCTTGACCCCGAATACGGCAAGGAACTTCCTTTTGCCGTCGCCAAAATCGATGCCAAGCGTTGCATGGGCTGCGCACTGTGTGCGGTCGCCTGCCCTGTAGAGGTGATTTCCGGTGTGGCCAAGCATCTTTTTGCCGTGATTGAGGATCAATGTACGGGGTGCGGCCTGTGCGTGTGCGCATGCCCGGTCAATGCCGTTGAAATGCACGAAGTTAACCGCACTTGGACGCACGAAGATGCCATGAAGGCAAAAGTTGCCTTTGAAAGAGCCAATGCGCGTCGTGCCAAAGTCAAAGCCGATCGACTGCAAGCGATCGAACGTCAAGCGCAGGCCAAAAACGACTTTTTGGCTGCCGTTTTGATGAAAGCCAAGGGGATGCAGCAGTGAACAACACCAAACGCAACGAAATTGTGCGCATCCTGGCGCAGGTTCGCCCCAATCCGGTGAGCGAACTCAACTGGAACAATCCCTTTGAATTGTTGATTGCCGTGATGCTCTCGGCGCAAGCCACCGACAAGGGGGTCAACGCCGCCACCCCTGCCCTTTTTGAAGTCGCACCGACTCCGCAGGCCATGTCGACGATGACGGTGGAAGAAATTGAAAACCTCATCAAAACGATCGGACTGTATCGCAACAAAGCCAAAAACGCTTTGGCGATTGCAAAGCTTCTGTGCGAGAAATTTAACGGTCAGGTACCGGACAATTTCGACGACTTGATCACGTTGCCGGGCGTAGGTGAAAAAACCGCCAAGGTCGTGCTCAACGTGGCTTTCGGCAAACCTTACATTGCGGTAGACACCCACATCTTTCGCGTAGCGCACAGAACCGGGATGTCGAACAAGGCAACGCCCTCTGAAGTCGGTGCGCAGTTGGAAAAGTGCCTTGACAAAGAACTTCTCTTAAACGCGCATCATTGGATTTTGTTGCACGGTCGCTATTGCTGCAAAGCCAGAACGCCGGACTGCAAAAACTGCCCGATTGTGGAGTTGTGCGAGTTTAAGGAAAAGAACCTTTGATACCTCGACAAAAAGCCCCGAAAAGGAAGTTCCTGTTCGGGGCTTGTCGTATCGGTTGAGAGAGCCGATTAATCGAAGATCAACTTGCCTTTGGAGCCGTCGCCTTCAATTTCGTCCACCGAGTTGGTCGCATCCGTGAGCTTACCGAAAGCTTCGATAGCGCTGCGCGTCGTCTGACACGGAATGTTGCACCATTCGAATTCTTCGTCAATATCAACTTCGTCAACGCGAATACCCTTCTTGGCGGCAACTTCCTGAGCGTAGACTTTGCAAACTTCTTCGATCGGATAGTTGGTCGGAGAGTTGATTTCTTCCTGCGTCAGCTTGCGTTCGCATTCGTTCCAATACGTAAAACGGTGCTTGGTGATATAGCTTGCACCACCCTTTTTATAGTCGATGACCTTGTTGTCAGCATCGAACTTAAAGAGCACGGCTTTGACTGTGTATTCGTAGCTATTGGCACCCAAACCGAGTGTCAAAGCACCTTTACCAAGACTACGACCGAAGCCGCTCCAGTAGTTGTTACCGGCCAGACCGTAGCCCACAACCGTGTTGCCGTCCTCGGCCTTAGCCATCAAAGTCGGCGTACCCAAAAGTGCACGTACTTCGGAAAGTGTCGTTTCGTTCATTTTGATAAACGGATCGACCTTGGAAGCATCGAAACCGTATGTCGCAGTCTTGACAGAAGCGCACCCGGTCAGAAGCATGGCAGCACAAAGAGAGCTCGCCAAAAGGATCTTTTTGATTTGCATTGTTGTTTTTCTCTTTAGTTAGTTTTTTGGGCAGACCGAGGGACCGACCTGCAAAGCTAAGAATTCTAACGATGCAAAATCCGTTTGTCGAGCGATTCGCACACGTGCTTTGGTGACTTGCCGTCGCTTTGAGAAGCTTTGCAAAATCTCGATCGAGTTTTTTCAAAGCCTTGTCGATTTCGTCTTTCTTCTGTTTCGACCACTTCTGTTGCTGACTGACGGCGGCATCAAAGCGCTTGAAAGCTTTTTGAAGTTCCGCACCTTGCGGACCGCCTGACGTTTGACGATTGGCGACGATGGCTACCGGATCCAATGTCTGCCGGAACAAGCTCTCGGGCATCGGACACTCGGCCGGACCTTGCGGATACTCTTTGGCAATGACTTCGGCATAGATGCGCTTGACTTCACTGTACGGAAACTCCGAAGGTTTAATGTTGTTGGCCTTGGCATAGCCCACAATGCCGCTTGCCACATGGTGTCCCACACGGAAAGGCAACTTGTATTCGCGCATAAAAACGTCGGCCACTTCCTGGCTTGCCGTCCAGTCGCTGTTGAGTTCCTCCAAAGCGCGTTCGGGATCGATGCGCAATGCCTTTAAAATGCGCTCAAGCTTGTCCAAAGCCTCGACGGCACCGTCCACCATGGCCGAACTCGTCTTGACCGACTTCGGATCGCTCATGCCCGGCGGAATGTTGTGCGCCAACAAAATGACGGTTTGCGCCGCGCCGATCGTTTCGCTTGCCGTCACGCGAGTGCTGTTCAATAATCCCGGATTTCTCTTTTGCGGCATGGCCGAGGACACATAGGTGTTGCCGCCGCCCTCTTCCAACAAAATCCACGGACGCGGTTGCGCATACTGTACCAGCACGTCTTCGACGAAAGAGCCCACACGCAAGGCAATGCTCGTCACAATACCGGCCATCTCGACGGGACCGTCCACCGACTTCATTTGTGCGGCATCGTAGGCATTGAGCACCGGCCCGTCAAAGCCCAAGTAGTCGGCCATGCGCTCTCGATTCAAAGGCCAACTCGTGCCGTTTAAAACGGTTGTACCCATCGGACAGCGATTCAGACGCGCATAGTACTCTCGAATCTTTTGCTGATCGCGCTCAAAACTTGCCAGGTAGCCCATTAAGTAGTGCGCATAGCTGTTGGGTTGAGCGGCCACGCCGTTGGTGTAGTTGGGCACCACCGTTTTTTCCTGGGCCTGGGCCAAAGCCAACATCGTTGCCATGACGGACGTGAGTTTTTCGCTCAATTTCAGGGCATTGTCGCGGGCAATCGCAGACTCGTAGGTGGCGTGCATGTCTTGGCTCGAGCGCCCGATATGGAGCATCGTCACATCCATACCGGCTTCTTGGATCAAAAGCGGCTCAAAACGAATCACTTGCGTCGGACGAGGACCGCCCTTGGCATTGCCCTTGTCAATCACAGTCTGGATGCCTTGGGCAACTTTGTGTCGCACGGACTTGTCAAGCAGTCCTTCGTCGCTGTTAATTACCGCTGTGGCTTTGTTCATTTCTCCAAGCCAAAAGAACTGGTCTCTAGGGACTTCCTGAGCCGTCACGGAATAAGCCAAGCATAGTGTCAATGCCGTTATCGTCAGTTTGATTTTCATATATTTATCTCCCTCAGTCCGAAATTGCCGAGGTTTATCTTTGTTCTTCGGATTGCTTTCGGGGTTTTGTCTGTGTCGATTGTCTCGATTGTACTCGTCGTCGGGTGTATAGTTTTGTGATTATGCATTTCGAACTGATTCTGTACGTGATCGCAGGTGCTGCCGCCGGCGGCTTTGTCAACGGCCTGGCGGGATTCGGCACCGCACTGATGTCTTTGGGCATCTGGCTTCAGGCCATGTCCTCGGAGCAGGCTGTCCCGATTGTGGCGGCGATGTCAGTCATTAGCGGCGTTCAAAGCGTGTGGCTCACGCGCCATACCTTATCCAAAGGCATCAAACGTTTGCCGCGATTTTTAATTCCGGCTTTGATCGGTTTGCCGATCGGCACCATGGCCTTGGCAATCATCGATCCGTCTGTGATCAAACTGACGATTGCCGGTTTGATGCTTCTTTACAGTGTCTTTTTCACGTTTAAAACGCGTCTGCCCAAGTTCGAGCGCGACTACCCCGTCGCCGACGCAACCGTGGGCTTTGCAAGCGGCCTTTTGGCGGGTGCGGCGTCCTTGTCAGGCGTACTGCCCACCATGTGGTGTGCGCTTCAACCTTGGAGCAAACATGAGGTTTCGGCACTGCTACGCCCCTTTAATGTGATCGTCTTGGGGATTGCCACCGCCGTTTATGCTTTCAAAGGCTACTTTACGTGGGATACGCTCGTGATGATGGCCATTGCATTGCCCTCCACCATCATTGCCACGCAAGTGGGCATTGCTTTATTTAAGCGCCTCACGGACAGTCAATTTAAAAACCTTTTGGTGTGTATGATGGTTTTAAGCGCCGTGAGCCTGATCGTTCGAGAGCTCGTTTTCTAACTCATATTTTCAAACCATGACCGAAAAATACCAATTTCAGTGCGACTACATTGCAGGGTGCCATCCTGCCGTTTTGAAGGCTTTGACCGAAACCAATCTGGTGGAAGTGCCGGGTTATGCCGAAGACAAGTTTTGCGAAGAAGCTTCCCAACTGATTCGCAAGGCATGCGATTTGCCCGAAGCGGCCGTTCACTACTTTGCTGGCGGCACGCAAACCAACTTGACGGTCATTAGCTCCGTACTGCGACCGCATCAAGGCGTGGTCGCCTGCGACTCGGGTCACATCGAAGCGCATGAAACCGGTGCTATCGAAGCCACGGGTCACAAGGTGCTGACGGTGCCTGCTGTCGACGGCAAGGTCACGGCCGAGAATCTCAAAAAACTCTGTCAGGATTATTTCGACAACGAAGAAAAGGTGCTTTTGGTTCAGCCGGGCATGCTCTACATTTCGTTTCCGACGGAAACCGGCACAATCTATTCGTTGCAAGAACTTGAAGACTTGGCTGCGATCTGTAAAACCTACGACCTTTTCTTTTACATCGACGGGGCGCGTTTGGGCTACGGTTTGGCCGCAAGTCCCGACGTCAAAATCACCGACATTGCGCGACTGGCCGACGCCTTTTATATCGGCGGCACCAAGTGCGGGACGTTAGGCGGCGAAGCTCTAGTGATTAAAAACGAATTTCTCAAAAAAGACTTTGCCGCTTTAATGCGCCGCCAAGGCGCGCTTCTGGCCAAAGGTCGTTTTGCGGGCGTGCAGTTTCTGGCGTTGATGACCGACGACCTTTACTTTAGGATCGGAGAAAAAGCTGTGGCGATGGCCATGCGCCTTCGCCAAGCGTTTTTGGATGCAGGGTGCGAACCCGCCGGCAACTCGCCCACCAATCAGCAGTTTTTTATCCTCACGCAGGCCCAAGCCGAATTTTTGTCTCGCAAGTATCGCTTTGAAAACTGCGGCAAAACGGACGACGGCAGACTGACAGTTCGCTTTTGCACGGCTTGGTCGACCAAGGAAGAAGTGGTCGATGAACTCATTGCCGACATCGCTCAAATCAAAGGTTTGTAAGCGTTCACACACTTGATAGGAAACGGGCGAGGCCTTTAAAAAAAGCTTCGCCCGTTTGTTTGAGTGCGGTTGAGCGACTACTTCAGCCAGCCCTTTTCTTTTAAGAACGCATCGACAAAGGGACGGCGTTCTTTACCCATGATCGAGCAGACTTCTCCGCCCCAGGTGCTCTTTTTAGGATTGCGTTTTCGATTGGCAAAGTACTCGGTCAGGGTTTTGCCATAGCCTTCCAAGGCTTCGGGATCGGGCTCGACATAGCGATCGGTCATCACGGTCAACTTTTGCGGCAGACGCGGTTTGACTTCGTTTTTGTACGCAGGGTATCCAAAGGCCAAGCCCATTAACGGCAAGGTATTTTGCGGCAACTCCAGAAGCTCGGCCACTTCCTTGATGTGGTTGCGAAGACCGCCCACGTATACGCCCCCGAGACCGAAGGATTCCATGGCCGTATACGCGCTTTGCGCAGCAATGCCGGTATCGGTGCAACCCACAATCAGCTGCTCGGCCCAACCCAAGTCGGAATCGGGAACAGTCGCCAAGTTGCGATGATAATCTGCCACAAACACCCAAAATTGAGGCGCCGTGATCACGTGCTTTTGGTTGCCGGCGTACTCAGCCAACAATTTGCGCTTTTCGGGATCGTTGACACGAATAATGCTCGTTACTTGCAAAAAGCAGGAGCTTGCTGCCGCGAAAGCACAATCGAGAATGGCTTGGCAAATGTCTTCGGGAACCGGTTTATCAAGATACTCACGCACGGAAACGTGCTCCATGAGTTGCTCAACCACAGCGTTTGTTGCTCTTGTCACTTTCCTTTCTCCTTGCTTCATCAGTAGGTACTTTCAATTTCTTTGACCTTAGCGTACAAAGCGCGATTCACGGGTACTTCTACGCCCAATGCCTCGGCCTTGCGAATCACTGTGCCGCTAAAAAGTTCCACTTCGCTCGCACGTTTCGCAAGCCCGTCTTGACGCATCGAGGGCATCCCGTCGGGATTAAGACTGTCGGCCAATCGCAAGTACTCGTTTAAGTCGTCTTCGGTGACGCGAACGCCGGCTTTATCCGCTACGGCAATGACTTCGCGCATGGCGGCAACGAACTCGTCACGGATGGAACCGGGTGCCTGAACATCCTTAAAAGTTCCTTTGTGAACCATTACGACTTGGTTGATACCGACATTCATCATCCATTTACACCACTGACGACGCAAAATATCGTCTTCGTGCACATAGGGAATCTCGCAGGCATCAAGCAAGCTTTCAACGCGCTTCAAGGCTTCTTGCGCCTTGGGACAATCTTGCGTCTTGGGCGGCAAACCGAGGCAAAGCACGCCCTTGTTTTCGTAGGTTAAGGTCGTGCCGACGCGCAGTGCGTCCATGCCTTGGGCGACGCAATAGAGCATCACGCCTTTTTGCAGTTTCTCTTCGATGATTTCTTCGCTCGAAATACCGTTCAATAACGAGACCAGCACGGTGTTTGCATCCGTGATGGGACGCGCGAGTTCGATCGCTGCATCCAAGGCCGTGGCTTTCACGCCGAAAAGAATCAAGTCGGCGGGAGCCCCGTAGGTTTCGGGCGTGGCAAAAGAAAAGTTGCAGGTCTGCCCGTTGGCCGTGACTGCACTCCGTTGATAGCGTTCAATACGATCGCGATCGGCCACCACCGTGACGGTGCCCTCGGGCAACGCACGGCTTAACAGATCGGCATACATGATGCCCAAAGCGCCCATGCCGATCACGGCAATGCGATGAAAATTCTGTTGCGTCATTTTTGTCCTTTTGTTCTATCGACTCCTGCCATTGTAATCACTTGTCATAGTCTGCAATGGCAGTGAAAAGAACTTCGGCACCGAGCATGAAATCTTCGATTTTCATTTTTTCGTGAGGGTTGTGCGAGCCGTCTTGGTTGGCGACAAAAATCATGCTCGCGGGCACGCCCATATTGGAGAGCACGGCCGCATCGTGACCGGCACCGCTCGGGATGTAGCGCGCCGGGATTCCGGCTTTTTGCGCGGATTTGGCCAAATGATCGATGAGTTTTGCGTCAAGCTTTGCGGGCTCGCACACCAACAAGCGATCGAACTCGAACTTCACGCCGCGATCGGCTGCGGCCACGGCACATTCGGCCTCAAGCAATGCATGAAATTGCTCCAACGTTTCGCGAGACAAACTGCGTATGTCGATGGCAAACGTCACTTCGCCCGGAATAATGGCAATGGCGGCCGACGCAGCCGTTTTGAAAACGCCCATGGTAAAGACCAAGTCTTTGCCGCGCGCCAACCATTCCTGCCAATGACGGTCGATGTTACCCAAAACGGAGGCGACCGCCATCACGGCATCGTGTCGATACTGACGATCCACGGCGCCCGAGTGGGCGGTTTGCCCGAGACACATGCAGGCCTTATGGCGGAAATTGCCGCGAATGCCCGTGACGATCCCCACGCGGTGCGTTTCGTCGCTATCCAAGGTCGGGCCCTGCTCGATATGCAGTTCGGTGAATGCCGCAATGCGTTTCAAATCGATCGACGTATCGGTTCGAATCATGTCTTTGGGATCGAACCCGGCTTCTTCGACAGCTTGTGCGAGCGTCTGGTCTTTGTCTCGGTGCTTAAGGTCCAAATCGGCTTGTGTGAGTTGGCCGGTCATCGCTAAAGATCCGACGTAGGCTTTGCCGAACCATGAGCTTTCTTCCATGCGGAAAACGACCAATGTGACGTCGCGCTTCGGAGTAAAGCCGATTTTGCGCATCCAGTACAAAACGGTCATGCCGGCCACGACTCCGGCCAAGCCGTCGTAATGACCGCCCTGCGGCACGCTGTCGCCGTGCGAGCCCGTCATGTAGCAGGGCAACTCGCGATTTTTCCCCGGCAACGTGACAAACAGATTGCCGCAACGATCGACTTTGACTTCTAAATCGAGCTTTTCGGCCCAAGCCCTGATATAGGCGCGAACCTTATTTTCCGTTTCGCTGTAACCTTGACGCGAAATCCCGATCACAGGGTCCTTGGAAAAGGCGCGAATTTCGTCAAACGTGGTTTGTGCAAATGCTTTGGCGCCTTCGCGCAGTCTTTGGCCGGTCATGTTTTTCTCCCGATATTTGTTGTCTTTCGAGCAAAGCTCGCAGTGTCGATAACTTTACGCCGACGGATGCAAAAAGAAAAAATCCGACCGAACTTACTTCTCGAAAGCGCCTCGACACTTTACGTGCCGCCCTTGCTGCGCTTTGGAAGACCCCAAAATTCGGTCGGATGCGAAAAGTTGATTTTTTGTATTGAGCTTATATATGATCCCTTAAGTTACTCGATACGTTCGCCGTGCAAGGCCAAATCCAAGCCCATGCGTTCTTCGTCGGTCGTGACACGGATACCGATCACCTTGTCGACAAGGGTCATCAAAAGCCAGGTCATGCCACCCGAGAAGACGATCGTTGCCACCACGCTCAAGGCCTGAATGCCAAGCTGCGTACCGATATCCAAGGTGGGAGCACCGGTAATGGCAGAGCTTGCAAACACACCGGTCAACAAGGCCCCCACAATACCGCCCACACCGTGCACACCGAAGGCATCCAAAGAGTCGTCCCAGCCCATCATGCGCTTTAAGACCGTGGCACCCCAGAAGCACACCGCGCCGCCAATCAAACCCATTACGAGAGCAGGCATGGGACCGACGAAACCCGAAGCCGGCGTAATGACCACCAAACCGCCGACGGCGCCCGAAATCAAACCCAAGAGCGAGGGCTTGCCGCGGATGATCCATTCGCATGCCATCCAAGCCACACCGGCAGCGGCTGCCGCAATCTGCGTGACCAAAATGGCCATCACGGCACGTTCGTTGGCTGCCAAACCGGAACCGCCGTTGAACCCGAACCAACCGATCCAAAGAATGCAGGCACCGATCATGGCAAAGGTCAGGTTGTTGGGGCTCATGGGTTCGCGACCGTAGCCCAAGCGCTTGCCCAGAATCAAGCAGCCGACCAAACCGGCGATACCGGCGTTGATGTGAACGACCGTGCCGCCGGCGTAGTCCAATGCGCCCATATCGAAGAAGAAACCGCCTTCACACCACACCCAGTGGCAAATCGGTGCGTACACGCATACCGACCAAAGGATCATGAAAACCAACATGGCCGAAAACTTCATACGTCCCACAAAAGAGCCGATCATCAAAGCTGCGGTCAACACTGCAAAGGTCATCTGGAAAATGACAAAGAGCAATGTCGGAATGCTGCCCGTCATCGAATGAATGTCGATCCCCGACAAGAAGGCCTGAGAAAAGTTGCCGATCCAGGGGTTGCCCGGTGTAAAGGCCAAGGAATAGCCCACGGCAAACCAAACGATGGTCAAGGCACAGCAAATGACGGTGGTCTGTGCCAAAACGGAAAGCACGTTCTTTTTGCGCGACATGCCGCCGTAAAAGAGCGCAATGCCCGGAATCGTCATAAACAGAACCAAGGTGGTGGCTACCAACATCCAGGCCACGTCGGCCTTGTCCATCACCGATTCGGCAGCAAAAGCGGGCGCTGCCATCAGGCTCAAAAGCAAGGCAACGGGTGCCGAAATTCTGACGTCTTTCATTTTTTTACCCTTTTTTGAAATGAATGCTTAAATCGCCTCTTCGTCCGTTTCACCGGTACGGATGCGCACGGCCTGTTCGAGGTCAAAGACAAACACCTTGCCGTCGCCGATGCGACCGGTGCGGGCGGCCTTCACGATGGCCTCGACCGTCGTATCGAGCAAACTGTCGGGCACGGCCACTTCGATTTTGACCTTGGGTAAAAAGTCCACCACATATTCGGCACCGCGATAAAGCTCGGTGTGCCCCTTCTGACGACCGAAGCCCTTGACTTCGGTGACCGTCACCCCATCGATGCCGCTTGCCGAGAGCGCTTCGCGCACTTCGTCGAGCTTAAACGGCTTAATCACGGCTGTGATCCATTTCATAAGAGTTCTCCCGGTTAGATTCCCTGTGTGTTTTTTAGGTTTTTGAGATTGCTTAACAATCTCGTTGTCACCGGTCATAAAGCAAAGAACGTGCCAGAATTCTTTAATCAAGGCTTCGTTTCTCGTTTTTGCCCGTGAAACAAGGCAAAAATCGCATATGGGAAGTTCGGAATCACAGGTGCAGACACGTCGACATAAGAAAATGTGCAATTTCAGTGCGCACCATCATGGAAAACCCGTGCACCGAAACGATTCAGCACTTTGTCGCACCCGTTTTGCGTTAAGGACAAAAACGCAAACGTCCATGCTGTGCTTGGGCTAAGAATGCTCTGCCAGAATGCTCGCTGTAAAGAACTTTGTGTTGAGGTCTGTCGTGTTTGTCGACTGGGAACTGGCGATTTTAGAAAGCATCCGTCTGGCAACGGACAGTGACGTCTTTCGCCATTTGATGGTGGCCGTCAGTACGATCGGAAATGCCGGTGCCGTGTGGATTGCTTTGGCCGTCGTGCTCATGGTTTTCCAAAAGACGCGTTTGGCCGGACTCACGGTTTCGGTTTCCTTACTGTTGAGCCTCATTTTCTGCAACCTGACGTTGAAACCGGCCGTCGAGCGTTTGAGGCCTTGCGACATCTCCGATCAAGTCGATCAAATCATTGCTTGCCCCTCCGACTTTTCATTTCCTTCTGGGCACACGTCGGCCGCATTTGCCGCCGCTGTCGCCGTCATGTTCTTTTTCCCGAAGTACGGCAGTCTTGCGCTCGTTTTGGCCGCCGTGATGGCATTTTCGCGCCTTTTTCTCTTTGTGCATTTTCCGAGCGACGTGCTTTTCGGCCTTGTTTTGGGCTCGACCTGTGCGCTGACAGCTTTCGGTGCCGTACGGTTTTTCTGCACGGTTTTGCTCACGAAATTCAAAAACGACCGCCGGCTTTAACGGCCATTACCCAACCTTTTGCCGCAACACAAAAATTTCGCATGTCTTAACTTATGCAATTGATTGCATAAGTTAGGTTTGTTTTCTAAACTTCTATTTCAGATGTTCCGACCGACAAAAACAATCTACCCCATCCGTGTCGGATCGTCTTTTTTAC
>JAUNOJ010000213.1 GCA_030531135.1 Sutterellaceae bacterium
GAACTACGCTGCGGGTTGTTCTTTCCAAGAGTTTTTCTCCGAGCTCGTCTTCAAGGTCGGCCACTTGACGCGAAAGTGTCGGTTGCGTCACAAAAAGTTTTTGCGCGGCCGTCGTATAGCTTTTCTGGCGCACGACCTCAACGAAGTAGCGCAATGCACGCAGTTCCATAAGTTATCTCCATTTATGCGAATTCGTAATGAGATCCGATAAAAATAAAGTAATTGTATTTATCGAAATCTGATTATAAGATTTCAGCATAAAAACACAAATCAATGTGTTTTGCTGATAAATATCGCTTTTTGAAGGAGCTCATCATGCTTTCGACTTCTCTTCGCATGGATCGTCGCCAGTTCGTTTTAGCCGGACTCTCTGCGGGTGGCGCCGCGCTTTTGTCGGGTTGTGCCAATACGGCTCCGGCTTCCGGTGCGCAATCCGAAATGAAGGCGCCGGTGCAGTCTTTGCCCAAGCGTCACCTCGGTGCGTTGGAAGTTTCCGCCATGGGGCTCGGGTGCTTGCCCATGGTCGGCTACTACGGCGGAACTTACGAAAAAAAGGACATGATCGCTTTGATTCGTCGAGCATACGACTTGGGCGTGACGTTCTTTGATACCGCCGAAGTCTACGGCCCTTACACCAGTGAAAAGTGGGTGGGCGAAGCCCTTGCACCGGTGCGCAATCACGTCAAGATTGCCACCAAGTTCGGTTTCGGCGTGGAAGAAAAGAAACCCACATCGCTCAACAGCCGCCCCGATCATATTCGCCGTGCGGTGGAAGGCTCTTTGCGTCGCTTGAAGACCGATCATATCGATCTTCTTTATCAGCACCGCGTCGATCCGCAGGTTCCGATGGAAGATGTGGCCGGCACCGTCAAAGACCTGATGGACGAAGGCAAGGTGTTGAACTGGGGGTTGTCGGAAGCCAGTGCCAAGAGCATTCGTCGTGCGCATGCCGTGTGTCCCGTGGCAGCCGTTCAAAGCGAATACTCGCTTTTGTGGCGCGAACCCGAAACGAAGATTTTCCCGACCTTGCAAGAGCTGGGGATCGGCATGGTGCCGTATTGCCCCGTCGGCCGCGGTTTCCTGACGGGCTCGATGAACGAAAACAGCCGCTTCCCCAAGGGGCGCTTATCCAACCTTCCGATGTTTACGCCCGAAGCGCTTAAGCACAACATGGTTTTGGTCGAACTCTTGCGTCAGTGGGCCGCACGCAAGCACTGCACTTTGGCGCAGTTCTCCATGGCTTGGCTCTTGGCACAAAAGCCTTGGATCGTGCCGATTCCGGGCACGACCAATGTCAGCCATTTGGAAGACCTGGTGGGATGCGTTGACGTTTATCTGGACGCCAACGAATTGTCCGAATTCGAAAGCCAGTATGCCAAGATCAAGTTGATGGGCCATCGAGCCGATCCCTTCACGGAAAGCCAAATCGATAAGTAATCGGCCAAACAAAAGCGAACTTGTCCGAACAGGGGCAGGTTCGCCTTTTTTACAAGGTAAGAGGAGTGCACATCATGGATCGCAAAACATTTCTGCAGGCGGCGCTCTCAGTTGCAGTAACCGGAGGTCTAGTCACAAATCAAGCGCATGCCGAAAAAACGACAGTCTCCTTTGGTGCTGCCGATCGAAAACTGCTGACCGGAACGATCGATTTGCATATCCACGCAGCACCCGACACCAAAGCGCGTTTGGGAAGCGAACTTGACTTTGCCCGTCAGGCCAAAGAAGCCGGCATGCGCGGCGTGATGTTCAAGTCCAACGACTTTGCCTGCCACGATCGTGCTTATCTGATCCGCGAGATGTTACCGGACTTCGAAACCTTCGGCAGCATCTGCATGAATGACGTGGTGGGCGACAAGGTCAATGTCGTTGCTGCAAGAAAAGCCTTGAATACGACGGGCAATTTGTGCCGCTGCATCTGGATGCCCACTCAAAATGCCCGATATCAAGTGCAGACCTTTAGGCAAAAGCAAAGCATCATCGACGTGACGGATGCTTCCGGAAAACTCTTGCCCGAAGTCGTTGCCGTTATGGAGCTTTGTGCCGAGCACGACATCATTTTTGCCTCCGGCCACAGCTCTTCCGAAGAAACGCTCTTGATGGCTAAGGAAGCCAAAGCGGTGGGACTAAAAAAGTTTGTGGCTACGCATGTCAATTCGAGTATCTGGACTTTGACGCCCCGACAAATTGAAACGGTGGTGGATGCCGGCGGCTGGGTCGAATTGAGTTTTCTCACAAACCTTTGGGGGCCGGGTACGGGACTGCCCGATTACGAACGACTTTCTGACAAAGCGTTTTGCGAATTGCTTTCCGTTGCTCCCGAAAAGAGTTTTGTTTCGACCGATTTGGGGCAGGTTGCCATGCCTTCTCCCGTCGAGGGGATGCTTGCCGCTATCAAGGCGATGGAAGTTTACGGGTTTGACACTGCGACAATCAAACGCGTGACGGCCGACAACCCCGCGCATCTTGTCGGTCTCGAATAATTGTTGACTTTGCCGGAGTGCGCATCGCAACGGCGTCAAAGCGTGTAGGATATCGGCACCGATTATTTCTATGGGAATTGCCGATATGTCTACTCGTCACGACGGGCGTCAAGCCGATCAGATGCGCCCTGTTTCTTTTGAACGTCATTTCACCTGCCACGCCGAAGGCAGTGTTTTGGTGAGCGTCGGTCGCACCAAGGTGCTTTGCACTGCAAGCGTGATCGAAGGCGTACCGCGCTTTTTGAAAGACAAAGGCGAAGGGTGGGTGACGGCCGAATACGGTCTTTTGCCGCGCTCGACCGGCACGCGTACAGATCGCGAAGCCGCCAAGGGTAAACAAAGCGGTCGTACGCAGGAAATTCAGCGCTTGATCGGCCGCAGTTTGCGCGGCATCGTCGATCGCAAGAAGTTGGGCGAGTTTACGATTACGCTTGATTGCGACGTGCTTCAGGCCGACGGCGGCACGCGTTGCGCTTCGATTACGGGCGCTTACGTTGCATTGGTCGATGCGGTCAACACAATGATTGCCAAGGGGCAGATTGCCGAGAGCCCGATTTTGGAGCAGATTGCCGCTATCAGTGTGGGTATGACCGAAACCGGTCCTGTGCTCGACTTGGACTATGTTGAAGACAGTTCAAGCGAAACCGATATGAATGTCGTGATGACGTCTTCGGGGCGTTTCATCGAAATTCAAGGCACGGCCGAGGGTGCCCCCTTTACGATGGACGAACTCCAAAAAATGCTTTCCTTTGCGCAAAAAGGTTGCCGCGAATTGATGGCTGCCCAGCTCGAAGCGCTTTCTAAAGAGTAAGGAGTCGCGGCGATGGAAAAGAAACTCGTTTTGGCTTCGAACAACAAAGGCAAAATTCGCGAATTCAACGCCTTGTTCGGCACCTGCGGTATCGAAGTTGTGTCTCAAGGCTCGTTAGGTGTTGCTTCCTGCGAAGAGCCCTTTTTTACCTTCTTGGAAAATGCCCTTCAAAAGGCGCGTCACGCCTCTAAAGAAACGGGGTTGCCCGCGATGGCTGACGACTCAGGGATCACGGCGCACGCTTTGGTGACCGAGCCAGGAGTCTATTCCGCACGCTACGCGGGAGAACAGGGAGACGATGCAGCCAACAACGCCAAACT
>JAUNOJ010000214.1 GCA_030531135.1 Sutterellaceae bacterium
ACGGTTTTATGCGGGACCGTATAATGCCGCAAACTGGTTTAATTAACTGTCCAAAATTTCCATACCAGTTCACAATCGTTGTTTTTCTTTACATCTGCAAGAACAAAACGACAGCGCTCATGGCGATCAGAGAAAAGACGACGCTCAGCGAACTTAAGCCCGCCGCCATGGCAATATCGCCATTGATATAAGCTGTGTAGATCAGACTCATGGCCGGAATGGGCGAGAAGCAAACAAGCATCAGAGCGGTTCGCACTTCTCCTTCAAAGGGCAGCAACCAGTAAGCTGCCAATGCAAAGACAATGCACACCACCCAGCGGTTTAAAAGCAATTTGACAATCGCCCAATATTTCTTGGCGCTCATCGAAAAGTCGATGGATTCCCCAATCATGATCATGCACAAAAACGTGTTGGCCGAGGCCCCCACTTGCGTGACGGTTGTCACCGCATCGGGAAACTTCAAGCCCACCGAACTCATCCCCACCACAAGGGCAAAGGCAACCAACGGGCCAGAGCGCACGAGTTTGCCGCAGATCGTTTTAAAAAACGCCAACAGACCGCCCTTTTGCCTGCGCCCCACGACAATGGCATAGGTGCCGCCCGCGCTCATCACGACGTTGCCCACGTCAAACATGCAAGCCGTCAAAAGCCCCGTGGTGGGGTAAAAAGCCTGCATAAAGGGCACGGCCATGGGACCGATCGAAAAGCCTCCGAAATTCAATAGCGAAAAGTCCTTGTACGTTTCGTCCTTTTCTCGACTGGTGAGCACAAAGGCATAGAGCAAAAACAACAAGTTCGTTGCCAAGCCCAGCCCCGCTATCAAGAGCATGGTGCCCTCGATTTTGACGCCGTTCAAATTCGTGATGATGATGCAAGGCAGCGTCACATACAACACGAGCCCGCTGATGGCATGAAAGGCCTCGCCTTTGAGAATGCCGCAGCGGCGCAAAACGGCGCCCAAAGCGATAAAACAGATAAAAGCCGCGATTTTTGCCAGTGTAATTTCCATCTTTTGCGTGCCTCCCTTCGCACGCAATGTGTCGATTGTTTTTTGACTTTCTCTCTACTCTAATCGGCGGTGTTTTAATGTTCGTGCGGGTGCACGTGATCGTGACGATGATCGTGCGCGTGATGCTCTTCGTCATCTTCGCGCACGGCGATGTAATTGACGGCACCTTCTTCGATTCCGGTTTCGGCGATGGTGTCTTGAGCCATGCGATGCACTTTGTCGTAGGGGCCGCGCATCACCACCGTTTCCACGCACTTGTGCCGCGAAACGTGCACGTGCATGGAGCTGATCACCATCGAGTGATGGTCGTGCTGCTGCTCCACCATTTTTGCCGACAGGTTTCGTGCATGGTGATCGTACGTATAGCTCACCACGGCCACGCATTCTCCGTTTTGTTTTTCAAAGGCATTTTGCGCAAGCTCGCGACGCAACAAGTCGCGAAACGCCTCGGAGCGATTCTTGTAACGTCGCTCAACGATCAAGGCATCGAACGCCTGGGCAATATCGTCGTCTACTGAAATCGTCAGTCGTTGCATAAGTTTGACCGAATGGAATTGTTAAGATGGAAATTGTAGTCGCGTTTTCCAAGCGCGTCTCTAGCCACTATTGCCGAGACACATTCCGTCATCGGGATGGTAAGCTTTTCTTATCGAAAAAATACCACCGTTACCCCTGACCGACGCTCATGCTATTTGACCCGCTCACCAAAAATCGTACGCCGACCGTCGTCGAAGCCGCCGCCTTGGGATTTACCTCAAGCTTGGGACCGTTGTCGGCCAACACCTACGTGCCGGGCTTTCATCGCATGGCCGAAGACCTCGCCACCGACTTTATCGGTATTGAACAGTCTTTGACGGTGTATCTCGTTGCCTTTGCCCTGTGCTCGATTTTTGCGGGCACGTTTTCCGACACGCTCGGACGCAAAAAGACGCTCGTGGGCGGCATGCTGATTTTCACACTGGCAAGCATCGGCGCCATGCTCTCCACCCATCTTTTCACTTTGTGCCTATGGCGCATCGTGCAAGGGGCGGGCGCCGCCGTCGGGCAAGTCGTTACGCAAGCCATCGTGCGCGATCGTTGGAGCGGAGCGCATGCCGCGCGCATGAACGGCATGATTGCAATGTTTTTTGCGATTTCGCCTGCGATTGCGCCTGTCATCGGTGGCTGGATCATTGCCGCTTCGAGTTGGCATACGGTCTTTATCTTTTTGGCTTGCTATTCGGCTGCCATTGCGCTTTTCGTACAATTCGGCGTTTTCGAAACTCTGGATCCCGCCAATAAGGGATCGTTGCGATTTTCTCAAATTTTGGCCGGATACAAGCTGGGCTTTACCCACAAAGCGTTTATGGCCGGCGTCGTCAGTCACGGCTTTTGCTTTATGGGCGGCATTCTCTATACGGCAGGTGCCGCAGACTTTGTCATCACGATCATGCGGCTTGATGTCGACGAATTTGCCTGGTACACGATCCCGACCGTGATCTTTACGCTTGCGGGCTCCTGGGGTTCGGCCTATGTGCTCAAGCGTTTGGGCGCGCGTCCCATGGTTTACGGACTCAGTTTCGGCGTCGTCGTCGTTTGCGGCTTCATTGCATTGAGCGAATACTTTGCCGAGTCGCACTACCCGTGGGCGCTTCTGTGTCCGTGCTTTTTCTGGTTCGTTTGCTCATTATTGCGCCCCGTCATGATGGCCATGAACTTGGACTACTTTCCCAAAAACAGGGGGCTTGCCGCTTCCATTCAACAGTGCTTTGTGACGGCAAGCTTTTCGGTGTGCGCCGCGCTTTGGGTGCCGCTTGTCATGGGCTCGGCCTGGAAGTACGCGCTGGTGACTGCCTTTTGCTCGCTCATGGTCTTGGTTTTCTGGATCATATCCATGCGTTTGCGCCCCGAAGCACTTAAACGCGCGGGCGTTGTCGAGAGCTTCAAGTAGTCGGAAACGGTCTCTTTGCACGCCTTTTTGGTAAATTTTCTTTTGCAACGCACGAAAATTACAAACAGAATTGTAAAATTTAGAGTTATGAAACCGATGACTCTGACCACAACGCTTGTGTTTGCCGATGAGGCACAAACGCAAGCTTTTGCTATGCAAATTGCCCGTGCGCTCCAAGCCAAGGCCGACGACGTTCGCCGCTTTGGATTCAACCTGCGCCTGACGGGCGACTTGGGTGCGGGCAAGACCACCTTGACCCGTGCGTTGTTGCGCGCCTTGGGCGTAACCGGACGCGTGCGCAGTCCCACGTTTGAGCTCGTGGAAGAGTATGACGTTTTGGAAAACGTGCACTTTTATCACTTCGACTTTTATCGGTTCGAAGATCCCGTGGAATTCGAAGAAGCCGGTTTTCGCGATATGTTCGGCGCCGGTTGCATCACCGTATGCGAATGGAGTGAAAAAGCCGGCGAATTTTTGCCTGCTGCCGACATCGAATTGACCTTGACGGTTCAAGGGCTGTCGCGTCATGCCGTTTTGACGGCAGAAACCGAAATCGGTCAAGCCATTGTCCAAGCTTTAAACGTTGAGAATCTCGATGCCCAAGGTTGATCTGACTCGACGCGATTTATTGCTCGGCGCCACCGGC
>JAUNOJ010000215.1 GCA_030531135.1 Sutterellaceae bacterium
AAGCCCATCTGGCGCAAGATTTGATTCAGGCGGGCGCCGACGGTCTTGCCGTGGTGTCTGCCATCTGCGGTCAAAAAGATGTTGCACTTGCCACACGACAATTGGCTGAAGCGATTCGTTTGGCAAGATCAGGACTCTGAGATTTACCGTCTTTGACAATTTCCGTCAGGCTTTTTGCCCGATGTTGCGTACTTTGTTTTCGAGTCGATAGAAATTGCCCTACAATGCCCAATAACTGAAGGAAATCCTCGATTGCTATGGGCAAGAAATCCAAAAATACCGTTACCGTCACACTGCAGCAGGCCAAACTCATATTGCTCGCCAAGGCTGCGGAAGAGTCGCAAGACGCGTCTTTAAACTGGACGCGTGCCGACAGTCAAACGGCAAGCATGCGCACGGCGCATGCTTTGGGCGAATCCGCCACGAGCGCTCGCATTTTGTCCGAGCGCGCCAGAAACGTTTTGTCGACCTTGTCGGATCGCGGTATCAACACCAATGTCGGCACCAAGGCAAAACTGCCCTTGATCTTTGTGCCCGTTCTCATTTTGTTGGCCTTTGTATTGGGTGCGCTCACCGATCGCGTTGCCAGCCCCGAGCATTTGGTGAACCTCCTCTCTCCCCCGTTTTGGAGCGTGATTCTCTGGAACTTGGGCGTCTATCTGGTTTTGATTCTTTGCATCGTGGGACTCTTTGGAGATGCCGAGAGTCGCTTTTCTTTACCCATTCGCAAGTGCTTGGTTTCTTTCGTTGAAAAAAGCGCTTTCACTACCTTAAAGAAAGGCTATAAAGCCACTTTTTATGCCAACTGGACGCAAGTCGTTGCACCCTTGATTCGCATGCATGTGGCAAGAACCTTGCATTGGGCCGCCGTCTTCTTTGCGTTGGGTCTCATTGTGAGTTTGTTGGTACGCGGTTTCGGCACCGCTTACTGGGCAGGGTGGGAGAGCACCTGGTTGTCGGAAAAGCCCGAAACGGTCAAAGCCTTTATCGATTTGACTTACGGTCTGATTCCCCAAAGTTTCGGTTTGGCACCGATTCCTGACTTGGAAACCTTGACGCAGTGGCGTGCCGACCGTCTGCCCTATCTGGCCTCTTCCGTTTCGGCCGCACCTTGGCTCATTCGCATGATGATCATCATGGCTGCTGTGGTCATCGTACCTCGTCTGATCTTCATCGTCTTCAATACCTGGCGCATGCATCGCTATGCCAAGAAGGTCGTTTTGGATTTGGATGAATCCTACTATCAAGACATTCTTTCTCAGTGCCGCCAAGACGCCAAACTCGGAAGCCTCGGCATTGTGACGAGCACTGTGGATCGTGCTGATCGGGCACAACGCGTCAAGCTCGTGAGAAACTTGTGGGGCACCGATGCGGAAAGTGAAGTTTTGACCTTTGACTTTAACAATTTCGAATCGAGCACCCCTGACGCGCCTTCTTCTGAGCGCAAGACCGTGATGCTTTTGTGGCTGGATGCCATGGAAACGCCCGAAGACGATGTGCACGGTGTCGCGATTGAAAAAGCCAAGAGCGCGTACGCACAAACGCTTCCCTTTGCCGTATGGTTGGATATGGTGGAATTTGCCGAGCGTTTTGCCAATACGCCCAATCGCATCAAAGAGCGTTTGAGCCACTGGCAACAATTTATCCAGCAGCACGACGTGAAAGTCTTTGTGATGACGGATACTAAAGACAATGGTCTTTCCACCATCAAAGAGCTGCGTGCATGGGCTGCGGGGCAAAGTGTTGCCGACGCCGACCGTACGTCCGAAGTTCCTTCAGAGGTTGACTCGGAAACAGCGACCGCCGACACTGCAAATATCGATCACGAAAAAACAATTGAGAAGTAACACCCTATGGCAACCGATCCCCTTCGCATTCATTTGAGTTTAGTGAGTCACACCAACATCGGTAAAACGACGTTGGCACGCACCCTTTTGTCTCGCGACATCGGCGAAGTCGCCGATCGTGCACACGTCACCGAAACGACGGAAGACTATGTGCTGGCCAGAAACAACGAAGGGTGCGAACTCATTCTTTGGGATACGCCGGGCTTTGGCAACTCCGTTGCCCTAGCCAAGCGCCTGGACGGGCGCTCCAACCCCGTCGGTTGGTTCTTGTCCGAAGTCTGGGATCGCATGGCCAACAAAACGCAGTGGTTGAACCAAAAGGCGTTAAAGCATGTCAAAGACACTTCTAGCATTGTTCTCTATCTTGTGAACGCTACCGAACTTCCCGACACAGCTCCTTACGTGCAAGCCGAAATGCGCATCTTGGAGTGGATCGGCAAACCCGTCATCGTGCTTTTGAATCAAATCGGCGTGCCGCGTCCCGCGCACGCTGAAAAAGCCGATGTCGAGCGTTGGCAAAACGCCATGCGCGCTTATCCGATTGTCAATTCCGTTCTCTCGATGGACGCTTTTGCCCGTTGTTGGGTGCAGGAATTTACGCTTTTTGATGCCATTCACAAGGCATTGTCACCCGACCAACTCCCCGCCTTTGAAGCGCTAAGAGAAGTCTGGTCTCGTCAGCGTCGTGCGGCCTATTCGTCTAGCATTCAAGCTCTGTCTTTGTATTTGGACAAGCTCATCAACGATCGTGAAAATGCCGAGACGCCCTCCATGGTCGATCAGTTCAAGTTTTGGGGCAAGCGTTTGGGATTGGTGAAGCAACAAGATGCGCACGATCCCACGGAAGCCGCACAGACTGCATTGTCAGCTCGCTCTGTGGACGATTTCTGCACCTTGACCGATAAACTCATTGCCGCCAACGGTCTTAAAGGCAAAGGTGTGCGAAAGACCATTTTGACGCGCATGCAAACCGACTGGAAGGTCTCCAACCCCGTCGACCCCAAGCATGCCGCAGCAGCAGGCGCCATCGGCACGGGTGCGGCAGGCGGCTTGGTGGCAGACTTGGCCACAGGCGGCCTTTCTTTGGGCCTGGGAACGCTCATCGGCACCGTTGTAGGGGCTTTGGGCGGAGCAGGCTTGGCTGTGGCTTACAACCAGAAGAAAGAAGCGCAAGGCACGGTCGTGACGTGGTCGGATAGTGCCGTGAAGAACTTCTTTACCGATGCCGTTTTGCTTTACTTGGCCATTGCGCACTTCGGCCGCGGTCGCGGCAACTGGGAAGAAGGTGAATACCCTGCTTTCTGGCGCGAGACGGTGGAAGAAACCTTAAAGCACCATCAGCTTGAAACCAAGCACCTGCCGTCGGCGTTTGACAGTGTCATTCGCGAGATTTTGTGTCAGCTTTATCCGGATGCTCAGTTTTAGTCAACCCGACCACCAATCAGGACAAGGGCTCGGAAAGTATGAATTTTAACTTTCATACTTTCCGAGCCCTTGTCCTATCTCATCGAGATTGAAACCGGATCAAATCCAATCTAAATAAACGTTTTTGATGTTTCGATCTTTGAGCTTTTGATTCAACTCCACCATTCTCTTATCACCATCTTTGAAGAAGCGCTCATGCGTTTCGCAAACCAGGTGATCAAAAGCATCACACAGATTGCTGTCAATGAGTTTATTCAAGACATCAAATTCAGCTCCCTCAATATCGAGTTTCACCAAATAGGGCTTAAC
>JAUNOJ010000216.1 GCA_030531135.1 Sutterellaceae bacterium
GGCAAACAAGCCCACGGTCACCACACCGGCAAAGCCGTTGATTTTGTCTTCCAGTGCCTTGGGATCGGTGATCGAAAGTCCGTGCACGTCCAAAATGGTGTTGCCGTTATCCGTCGTAAAGTCGCGCAAGACGGGTTCGCCCCCTAAGGCCTTCAATTGCTTGGCAACGGAGTTGACTGCCATCGGAATGACTTCCACGGGCAACGGGAACTTGCCCAAAACTTCGACTTTTTTGCTCGCATCGGCAATGCAGACGAATTTGCGCGAGACGCTTGCCACAATCTTTTCGCGGGTGAGCGCGCCGCCCCCACCTTTGACCATATCAAAGGTCGCATTGATTTCGTCGGCACCGTCCACATAGACCCCGATTTCATCGACTTCGTTTAAGTCCACCACTTTAAAGCCCAAAGCTTCAAGCTTTTTGGTGGAGCGCACGGAGCTCGAAACACAAGCGGGGATTTGCTTGCCGCTTGCCTTTAGCGCATCGATAAAAAAGTCCACGGTCGATCCCGTGCCGACACCCAAAATTTCACCGTCTTTGACGTAGTCGATCGCGGCTTGGGCTACGCACTGCTTTAATTCGTCCTGAGTCATCGTTCTCACTTCCTTGATTTTTTCCTACCCGAAGTTCGTCTTTCGGGCACACAAATTAAAATTTTATCGGGCTTCGTGGCGGATTGTCATATTTTCGCGCAAGCCGAGAGCATTCTCTGATAGGCTTTTGCTCTCAACAATACCTTTGCGGTGTTCGACTGCACTTTTTGGCTTTTCTTTATGTCTCAAACCGACTCAAAATTCAGCGACAGTCTCGACGACAAACTCTTGGAACTGGTCAACGCCGACATGTCTTCGGGCAATCGTGCCGGACTTTTTGTGTCCTTGGGTGCTTTGATCCTGGTCTTGATTCTTTTTGCCTCGATCACCCACTTTATGAACACGGAAACCCGAAAACTCGAAGTCGAAGCGCAAGAGACCGTCACGCAAACGCTCTCGCGCCAAATCGAGCGTCGCCTGGTGATTTTTTCCGATCAGATTCAGCAACTGGCGCATAACGACTCCCCGCTTTTTACCTGCGCCAACTTGGATGCGCTTTTTCACAACTACGGAGAGTTTTTGGAATTCACCAAGGTCGGCATCGACAAAAAGGTCGTCTGGACCTGTTTGACCCAGTCTGTTTTGGATACCGCTCCGTATCATCCCGGAGAAGTATTGACGCAGGAACAAACGCTGCAAACATTAAAGCAAGCTTTGTTGCACAACACTTTGGCTTATTCGCTGCCCTATCAAAAAACCGGCGGCGTTGCTGCCATTGTCGACATGGTCGTACCTGCCGAAAGGGGACAAGCCCTGATTGCGCGCATTTCGCTCACAAGCCTCATTCGCAACCTCACGGATTCGCGCTTTGACTTCAAATACAAAACCCGCATTTTGGTCGACGGCAACGAATTTCCGATCTCGGAATCGGCTCAAGTGCGACAGCTCACCAACAACATTCGCGTGATTGCGTCTTTAACGCCGCTGCCTGCCAACGTTGAAATCGCCACCACCAATGCGGTGCCGCCCTCGCTTTATACCCATACGATTTTCGTGCAATTTTTACTCGGCTTTTCGGCTCTGTTGGTCATTGCGCTTTTTTGGCTCTTGAGAACGCAGTACACGCAAGTCAGAACCGAGTCGGAATTGCGTGCCCGCGTCGTCGTGCAACAGGCCATGAGTCAATCCTTTATGGACGGGCTGTGCGTCACCGACATCGAGGGCAAAATTTTGTACACCAACGACGCCTTCGATCGCATGTTCGGCTTTGGGCACGAAGCGTTCTTGGATTGCCGGGCGCCCTACGTTTTTTGCCCGGACGTGACCGTCTTTGATTTCGATGTCTTCGAAAAGGGGCGCACCCATCGACGCGACTTTTACGCAACGCGGCGCGACGCCACGCACTTCGATTGTCAGGCTGAAATCGTGCCTTTGGCTTCTAGCCGCAAAAAAGGCTTGCAGCCGGGCTGGCTCATTACCTTTAGAGACGTCACCGAACAAAAACGTTCGCACGAAGCCATGCTTTTGACGCATGAGCGCACCTTGCGCGTTTTGGACTCGATGGATGCGGCCGTGAGCGTCATCACAACCCAAACGATGGAGCCCGAACTCGTCTTTGTCAACCAGCGCTATCTCGATGCGTTCGGCGACAATGTCGGCCCGCATTTGCGTTTAAAGCGTCTGTTGCAGACGTCTGCGACCGACGAAGTCTCCGAAGAAGTCTATGACGAAGTCACGCACATGTGGCTGGCCTTGTCTCTGAAAGAAATCTCTTGGGTCGACGGCAGCCGTGTGGAAACTTTGACGACGCGAAACGTCACGCGGCGAAAAGAAAGCGAAATCATGCTCGATCAGCAATTGAAAAAAGCCGAGCAGTCTTCGCATTTGATCACGATGGGCGAAATGGCCAGTTCCTTGGCCCACGAACTCAACCAACCTTTGGCGGCAGTGCAAAACTACGCTTCGGCCGCCTTGACCATGCTTCAGGCGCACAAGATCACGCAAGAAGATATGGCCACGGGTCTGAACAAAATCATCAACCAGACGCAACGCGCCGCGCAAATCATCAAGCGCATTCGCGGTTTTGCCAAGCGAAAAGAACCCACAATGGTCGCCACCAACCTTTCGCGCATTCTCGACGAAACGATGGAATTGGCCACGATTCAGAGTAAAAAACTCGGCGTTCCGATCGAGTTGAAAGTGCTCACGAAGCAAACTTCCGTGGTGTGCGATACGGTGATGATCGAGCAAGTGTTGCTGAATTTGCTGAAAAACGCGATGGAGGCCACTCAGAATTATTCTGAAAAACCCGTAACTTTCCGTGTCATTGACGAGAATTCTCACATTGTTTTTTATATTGTCGACAACGGTTGCGGCATCTCGCCGGAAGTGGCCAAACATCTCTTTGATCCCTTCTTTACCACGAAAACAACGGGGATGGGGATCGGTTTGAATATTTGCCGAACGATTGTGGAAAACCATCACGGCAGATTGACGTTTGAGTCCAACGCCGACGGCGGAACAACCTTTAAACTAAGCCTGCCGGCCGCGCCGCTCGTATAATATTAGGATTGACTTTGACTGACCATGCAAAACTTTTGTGTTTTGCATACGTATAGATACGGACACTTTTTTATGCCTTTTTCGAATTTTAATTTCCCGATGGAAACGTCTCAGACTCTGGGTACCGTCTATGTCGTTGACGACGATGAAGCCGTCCGTGATTCGATTCGTTGGTTATTGGAAGCCAGCGACTACAAAGTTGAGCTCTACGACAGCGGCGAGAGCTTCATTGCCAAGTACGACCCTTACGCCATTGCCGTATTGCTTTTGGACGTGCGCATGAACGGCATGAGCGGACTTGAAGTGCAGGAACACCTGATTGCACGCAAAGCCGATTTGCCCATTATCTTCATTACCGGTCACGGCGACGTGCCGATGGCCGTGAACGCTTTGAAAAAAGGCGCCGTGGACTTTATCGAAAAGCCCTTTGATCAGGCAGCTTTGAAGCAACAAGTCGAGCGCATGCTCCAAGAAGCACGCGAAC
>JAUNOJ010000217.1 GCA_030531135.1 Sutterellaceae bacterium
TGAGTTGAATCACTGCGGCGGCTCCCATCACCGCCAGCACAATGCTTTTGATCTTCATTTGGCGTTATTTCCCTTGATCCAAGTTGACTTGAGATTGAGCGCTGACATTTAAGGTCGTGCCTGAAATCACAACAATGTCAACCTGTCTGCCTGCGTTGATTTCAACGACCGGCACCATTTCGTCGGCCAAGTCCATGTAGAACTCGGCCACTCGATCCAGCGAGTTCTGTAAGCCCTTGGCAAAGCCGCCCTTGGCTGCTTCGGAAGAAAAATTCTTCTGGTATTGAACGGTGTCGTTCACAGAAGTGGACAGAACGGAAACCTGGTTGTAGTCAAAGGCTTCGGACATACCGGACAAGAAGCCTGCGACCATCGTGCGGGCGATCAACTGGCCTTGTTTGGAAACCAAACGTCCCTTGATGCCTTCCTTGCCATCTTCCCCGGCCACGTAGCTGTTGAGCTTGGTTTGGATAATCCCGCCGTCATTGCGAATGCAGGAAAGCGTCTCGCCGCGCAGCTTTGCGCGTTCGCTTGCCAGCTCACCACGACCGCCCACCAACAAGAAGCATTCGCGCACATCCGACGTATAACGGTTGGGCAAAATCGCGTGCTTGGACAAACGGATCAAAGAAGGCGTCGGGTTGTCAAAAGAACCCTTGCCTGTCGGAAAATCCGCACCCGTAATCAACGTGCCTGTCAGGATGGAACCAGCGGGAATGTAAGCAGAACGCGGCTTTTGAGACTGAGGCGCCTCAACTTGCTCTTGAGCTGCCTCCTCCTCATCGTCTCCTTCACCCACGATGCCGATACGAACGGCAGTGCGAGAACTCACCCTCTGACCGCCGCCCTTGCCTTTCTTACCCATGAGTTCGGCTTCCATTTCGTCGCCCATCAACTCGCGACGCTTTTGTTCGCGAAGCTGAAACGGATCGTCGATTTGCTGGCCGCCCGTACCCTTGGGGTTGGCATTCTTTTGCTGGTCGATCTTGGTTTGCACGTCCTTTTGCTGGGCACGAAGCGTGTTGATTTCGTTACTGAGCGCATCGAATCGTTCACGCCAAATGCGCTCTTGCGTTGCGTCCGTCTTTTCTGCAGCGCGTTCCTTTTCCAAACGTTCGACCTGAGACTTCAAAACGCTGTTGGAGCGATCCAAATACTTAATGCGCCCGGCCAGTGCCTCAAGACCCAAGTTCTTGTTACTCGAATCGGTAATGACGTTGACTTGCTGGTCGGTCTTTTTGTTCCAGCGTGTTTCCTGCCCTTTTTCAGAGCCTGTCAACGACAGATAGAGCACGCCGCCCAAAGCAACGACTGCCAAAGCGATGACAGACAACTGCTTGGTACGGGGCGAAATCTTCGCCATGCTGTTTTTGTAGTTCAAAGCCATCTACATCTCTCCCTTAGTTGTATTCACGCGGGATCAAGGGCTTGCGAACCATCGAGTCGGGAATTTCGTCCTGACGCTTGGTAACGACGTAGATTTCGGTTTGCTGACCGGGGTTAAGAACAGTCAAAGGCCACGTTGTCACGGCAGCCGTTTTCCAACCGCCGCAGTTCTGGTTTCTAAATTCAACCGGGCCGTCCGAGGTGTTTTTCACAACCCCGACATAGATGTCAAGGTTGTAGCCTTCCAAAAGCTGGCCTTCCGTCCAGTTGAAGTCGATCCCCGGATGCTTGCAAGTGGGCAGCGCATCGTTTGCACGTACCTTGCGAAGGTTGTAGCCGCTCGGAATCTGACCTAAAGCGACACCGCGCAACGCTTCGCGAATGGTGTCCACATAGGGCTGACTCATTTCCCAGGCTTGAGCCTTCTTAATGCCCGCTGTGTTGGAACCCGAACGAGAGTTGAGGCGTTCGGTCACGTCGGGCGGCAGCGTAAAGCGCACTTCGCGCGGCGGAATGGCTTGCGGAACCATCGTCACCGAGAAGGCAATATCTTCGTGGCCCTTTTCCGTAATGAAAGCCGTCACGGCAGAAGGACTGTCGGTAGTGATGTAGATGACGCCATCACGCACGCAAGCTTCGCCGCACTCGCCCTTTTTCTTGCTGGAAAAAAGACTGGTGCTCACGATCTGCGGATTCTTAAAGGGCGTGAGCAGTCGGTTGGGATGCTCACGAGAAATCGGAATAAACACGTTCTGCCCCGGGCGCATCGCAATCGTCGTATTGGTATTGATGCTCACCTGATCGACGGGTGCAGAAGTCTGAGGTTTGCGACGAGTTTCCTGTGCAGCCTTATCTTCGGCCTGCACGTTTTCCTTTAACTGATCCACTGCTGCCTTTGCTTCAGTCTGATCGGCGTTGGGACGCAGATACTTCGCAGGCACTGCCGGATACTCGGCTTCCTGAGCCTGAGTGTCATTGTCAGCCTTCTTATTGGCTGCGGCACGGTTGTTGGTTTCGGCTATCGACTGAACCACGCCTCTGACAGCGCTTGTGACGGCGCTGTCTTGTTTGGGCGCTTGGTTGCCGACAGCTTCTTGCGCACAAACCGTACCGCCTGCCAAGCAAGCTGCAACAGCCAGTGCAATGTATGAAGTTTTCATTGATGTTCTCCAAACCACTTAATCAGAGCTTCGTATCTTCTTCAGTCGTGATGCGACGATCCGCTTCCGGCTCCTTGTAGCGAGCACGGTCTTTGATTTCTTCACGACGGGCTTCTTCGTCACGCTTTTGACGGGTTTCGATCTTTTCGAGCACGTCGCGTGTTTTGGGCTGACCGACATAGGTGTCGATTGCCATGAGCAGGGGCGCGTAGTTGGCGATGCGGATGACAAATTCGTAGGTGCGATCCTCACGTTTTTCGGCTTCAAAGCTCATGCCCTGGCGAACAAAGGAGTAGCCCGTCACAAAGACCTTGCCCGAGGACTTTTCGTAGGTGACGCGACGCGGTTCAAAGCGCATCGTCACGCGGTCATCCATCAAGCCCTGAGCGTTGGATTCCAACCCTTCCAAAACCTTGTGGTAGATCTTGGGGTCGAGCAAGGGCTTTAAGCGATCACCGATAAACTGCACGTTGCCCGGGCTGACGTTGCCGATCAATTCGGCCAGTGCAAAGCCCCAAGCTTCGATATAGCTGCGAGATGCGTCGTCGCGCGTGACCTGCGCATCTTCAGAAAGTGTCCAAGGCTGAATCGTCACGATGGTCGGACGGCTTGCCAGCACTGCAACCAAGAACAAGCAAAGGCACAACAAAATGGTCGTGACCAGGCGCGTAAAGTACGCTTCGGTTTTCAGACCATGGAATGTGGAGAGATAACGTTTCAACTGCATTTTGTGAACTTGCTTGTTACGGTTAAGGGATCAAGCGCTTGATCCAGGGGTTGATCATGCTTTTGCTTCTGGTAAAGCCGAAGCCGTACCAGTAGAAAAGGTGAAAGAGATAGCCGTCGGGGTGTAAGTCACGGAACTTGCGATAAAAGTGCGCAACAATCAGGCCCACCAAAGTGCAGACAAAGACTTGGTTGAGCATGATCCCGAGGCCAAGGCCCAACAAAACGGGCATACACTCGTCGCTTGACCAAACGAGCAAATAAGGCGGCATATCGGCGCGGGTTGGTATGCGGGTTTCCTTCAT
>JAUNOJ010000218.1 GCA_030531135.1 Sutterellaceae bacterium
TCGTCGTTGAAAGCGGCTTTTCCGGTAACAGTCCCGCGCGCGGCGCCGAAATTACTGTACGTCCGAGCGAAAACGGTCCCGTGTTGCTCACCGGCAAGACGAACGATAAAGGGATTTTTCGCTTTGCCGTTGCCAAAGACTGGAACATCAATGAAGGGCTTGTGGTGACGGTCAACGCCGGCGAGGGACATCGCAATACCTGGACAGTGGCGCCCGACGAACTCAAAATTGCATTCGATTCCGCTACGAGCGAAAGCCAGCTTCAAGACGAAACCGTTGCAACTGCCATGATGCCCCCAGAAACGGTGTCGGCAACCAAGACCGGTGAAACGCCGCCTCAAACCGTCACGGTCACAAAAGAAGAGCTCGAAGCGATTGTGGCGTGTGCCCTGGCCCGACAACTGGCACCGATCGAAAAGCGTTTGGCCGAGAGCGTCAATCCCCCGATTCGCTTGACGGACATTGTCGGCGGCATCGGCTGGCTCGTGGGTCTTGGCGGCATTGCCGCGTATTTTGCAAGAAGAGAGAAAGACAATGGCAAAAGGTCTCGTTGATGCGATGGAGCGCCCGGCGGTGCCGATGCAAGCCGATCTCTTTTTCAAAGAGCAACGGGGCGATGCATTGTCGGACAAAGCCGCCGTCCTTTTCTTTTTGATCGGGTCGATCGCTACCGCTGTTTTAAAGCGTCCGGAAACGGCGCTTGCCGTGCTTCTTTTTGCCGTGATGCTGTTGACGGTTTCAGGCAAACGAAAGCGTCTTTGCGTGCAAGACGCCAAAACCTTTGCGGCTGTGAACGCCTTTATCCTTTGCTTGTGGGCGATCGTGCCGTGGACAACGCCTGGAACGACGCTTTGGCTTTGGGCTTTGGGACCGCTTGCCGTGACCGTTGAAGGCGTGCGTCTGTGTTGGGTTGTGACCTTGAAGGCCAACGCCGTCTTTTTGCTCTTTTTGACCTTTGTTGCGCAACGAAGCATCACGGCCGTTACGGCAGTACTGCAAAGTTTCGGGGTGCCCGAAAAATTGACAGTCTTGATGACCTTGATGGTGCGCCAGATTTATTACTTTAAAAACGAATGGCGGGTTTTGAAAGAAGCTGCCGTGTTGCGCGGTTTCGTGCCCGGGATGAATCGAGCCACATACCGCACGACCGCGGCTTTGTTGTCTTTGATTTTCATCCGGTCATTCGAGCGTAGCCGCATTCTTAACGACGCTATGCTGTTAAGAGGCTTTTCCGGCAATTGGCCCAAGCGCACGGTGGCAAACATGCGTGCGTGGGAAAAAGGCAGTTGCGCGGTATTTTTCGTTCTTTTTGTCGGGGTCATTCTTTGGGATCGGGAGGCGCTTGCGTGGCTGATGCAAATGCTTTGAGCGAGACGTTTTTCCAAGTCGAAAAGCTCACCTTCGCACACAAGGGGGCCGCTCCGTTGTTTGACGCCGCCGATTTCGTTTGCGGCATTGGCGAGCGCGTCGGCATTTTGGCCGATAACGGCTCGGGCAAAACGACGTTTTTGCGTATTCTGACGGGGTTGATGCGTCCGACGTCCATGCGACTGCATTGCTTGGGACGAGAAATCAAAGAGGCGCAAGATTTTGCTTGGCTCAGAACTCGGGCAGGATTTGTTTTGCAAAACGCCGACGATCAGCTCTTTTTTCCGGAAGTGATCGACGATGTGATGTTCGGTCCCATGAATCTGGGTAAAGCGGAAAACGAAGCCAGAGCCGTTGCAAAGGAAGTTCTGGCCGATCTCGGCATCGAGACGCTGGCTCAACGCGATTCTTTGACACTCTCGGGCGGCCAAAAACGTTTGGTTGCCTTAGCCTGCGTCTTAGCCATGCGCCCCGTGGGGCTCTTGTTGGACGAGCCCACAACGGGATTGGATGCGCAGGCTCGAGACAGGCTCAACGCCGTACTATTGACGTTTAAAGGTCCGCAGATCATCGTGAGCCACGACGAAGCGTTTCTTCAAACGATTGCCACGCGCCTTGTCACGATTCGAAACAGTCAGTTCGAGTTGCTTTCATAGTAAATTGTTGTTCCTTGCGGTATTACCACCATTCGGTAGGCGTTCTTCCTTTATAGTAACGAGACACAATCGCACACCTGTCCCTCGGTAGGTGCCCGATCAACGAACAACGAAAAGGAAAAATTGATGAAACCCGCAACCCTTTGCCTCACGGCAGGCTATGAACCCAAAAAAGGCGAACCGCGCCAGTTGCCGATTGTCGAATCGGTGACTTACGTCTATGACGAATGCGAGCAGCTTGCCGATCTCTTTGACTTGAAGGCGGCCGGCTATTTCTACTCGCGTGTGCAAAACCCGACATGCGATCAGGTTGCCAAGAAAATTTGCGCCTTGGAAGGCGGTGCGGCTGCCATGTTGACTTCAAGCGGTCAGGCCGCAATTTTCTTTGCACTCTTTAATATCGCCCAAGCCGGTACCCATATCGTGGCAAGCTCGGCCATTTACGGCGGCAGCTACAACTTGATTTCGACGACCTTAAAGAAAATGGGAGTGGAGTCGACTTTTATCGATCCGGACTGCACCGATGAAGAGTTCGAAGCGGCATTTCGTCCCAACACCGTGTGCGTTTATGGTGAAACCATCGCCAATCCGGCCTTGAAGGTTTTGGATATCGAGCGCTTTGCCAAGAAGGCTCACGAAAAGGGCGTGCCCTTGATTGTCGACAATACGTTCCCGACGCCCGTGAATTGCCGTCCGAGTGGGGTGCCGATATCGTCGTGCATTCCACCACCAAGTACATGGACGGTCATGCGGCAGGCACGGGCGGCGCCATTGTCGACGCGGGCAAGTTCGACTGGAAGGCGCATGCCGACAAGTTCCCGGGTCTCACGCAACCCGATCCCACTTATCACGGCATTGTCTTTGCAGACACCTTCGGTAAAGAAGGCGCCTTTATCACCAAGGCCACCGTGCAGTTGATGCGCGATCTCGGTGCAACGGCTTCGCCCTTTACCGCCTACATTCTCAACCTCGGTTTGGAAAGCTTGGCCGTGCGCATGAAGCAGCACTGTGAAAACGGCAAGCGCGTGGCCGAATTCTTGGCGGCGCATCCGCAGGTGGAATATGTCAACAGCTTCTATTTGCCGGACAACGTCTACTATGAGCGCGCGCAGAAGTACTTCGGCGACGGCGGCTGCGGCGTTTTAAGTTTCGGCATCAAGGGCGGACGCGAAGCGGCTCTGAAATTCATGAAGGCCTTAAAGCTCGTTTGCATCGAAACTCATGTGGCCGATGCCAGAAGCTGCTGCTTGTCGCCCGCTTTGACCACGCACCGTCAGATGAGCGACGAAGAATTGGTCAAAGCCGGCGTTCCGCCCGAACTCATTCGCTTGAGCGTGGGGTTGGAAGATAGCGACGATCTGATTGAGGATTTGACGCAAGCCTTGGCTGCCGCCGCAGCATAAATGGAGGAGTCCGAATGCCCGTTATTTTGCCGCAGACCCTGCCCGCAAGTCGTTTTCTCTCGGAAGAAAACGTCTTTGTGATGACGCCTGAGCGTGCAAGCTCGCAAGACATTCGACCGCTTGAAATCTTGGTGCTCAATTTGATGCCCA
>JAUNOJ010000219.1 GCA_030531135.1 Sutterellaceae bacterium
TGACCGACGAAGAAAAGTTGTTTAAGCGCCGCCTGCAACAAAAACTCTTTATGGCAGCAGCTGCCGCAGCTCTCGTTTACTACATTCGTTTTTCGCCCGAATTGCCCGAACAGGCCGACAGTTACGCCACCGACCTTTTGCTTGTTGCTTTGGGGATGAGTTTTTCGGCTCTGGCCAACTATCGAATT
The DNA here is from genome assembly GCA_030531135.1 of Sutterellaceae bacterium. GTDB lineage: Bacteria > Pseudomonadota > Gammaproteobacteria > Burkholderiales > Burkholderiaceae_F > Duodenibacillus. The sequence goes on from JAUNOJ010000219.1 coordinate 189, forward strand.
TTCAGAACGATGCGTTTGGTCACGGGAGCGCCGACCATGCCGTTGCCCGAAGTCAACAAAGGCAAGAAAACCAAAAATAACGATCAGAACGCCGCCCAATAAGCCGAGGGCACCTGCACCACCGCGTGTAGCGTCTGGGCCGCTTTCCAACCCCAATTGGGGTTGCGAATCATCTCTCTACCGACGCCGATGCCGTCGGCATCGTTTTCTTGCAAGATGGCTTCGGCCTGCAAAGCTTCGGTAATGTGACCCACGCAATAAGTCAAGAGCCCCGTTTCGTCCTTGACGCGGCGAGACGTCTTGGCTTGGCCGGCAACGCTAAATTCCGGCAACTTCTGTCTCGGATCAAGTCCTGCGGCTGACACGTCGCAGGCAACGACACCCAAAGCTTTCGCCTCTTTTAAAAACGCAATCGCGTCATCCAACGTCCAGCCGTTCTCAATACAGTCCCCCGAAGACACGCGCAACATGACGGGCATTTCGGGCACGGCTTGACGCACGGCTTCAATGACGGCCAAACCGAAACGCATGCGGCCGGTCAAACTCCCGCCCCAAGCATCCGTTCGACGATTGGTAACGGGGGACAAAAACTGGTGAATCAAATACCCGTGCGCACAATGCAATTGAATGCCGTCAAAACCCGCTTCGCGAGCGCGCTTGGCAGCTTCGCCGAAATCGGCAATCACATCTTTGATATCGGCCTCGGTCATCTCCTTGGGCGCGGGTGCCGCAGCATCGAACGCCACGGCCGACGGCGCCAAGAGTTCAAAGCCGCCCTCGGCAGGCGTCAGGACTTTGTGCCCCTTTGCAGGATCGCCGCGACTGCCCTTGCGGCCTGCGTGAGAAAGTTGGATAAAGAGTTTTGTGTCGGGCGCCACCGACTTGCATTCCTCGACCAAAGCACGAAAAGCTTCGGTTTGCTCTCGGTTATAGAGCCCGAGACAGCGCGTCGTGATGCGCCCGTCGCCTCTGACAGCCGTTGCTTCAAGCACCACGAGCCCGGCCCCCGAAGCGGCAAGCTTGGCGTAGTGCATTTTATGCCAAGCCGAAACCAAGCCTTCGTCGGCCTGACACTGACACATGGGCGGCACGCAAATGCGATTGGCGAGCGCAACACCGCCCAAATTGATTTCGGTAAAAAGCTTGGCTGTCATCGACGTTCTTCTTTGGGAATTAGAACAGACTTTCGCCTTCTTCTTCGCGCAACGTTACCATGCGTTCGACATAGCGGGCAATGGTGTCGACTTCCAAGTTGACCCAGCTTTGCGCCTTCAAGTTCTTCAAAGTCGTCACTTCCATCGTGTGCGGAATGAGATTGATGCTGATCAAAGCGCCCATAGCCGTATCTTCGACTTCGTTAATCGTCAAAGACACGCCGTTGACGGCAACCGATCCCTTGTAAGCGAAATAAGGAGAAAGCTTCAAAGGAGCGCGAATCACCAACTTATAGCTTTCGGCAATCTTGGTGATGGACTCGACCGAGCCCACGCCGTCGACGTGACCGCTTACCAAGTGACCGTCGACGCGATCGCCCAAGCGCATGGCTTTTTCCAAGTTGACTTCACCGAAAGTGTCCATGCCGCTGGTTTTGGACAAGCTCTCGGCACTGACATCGATCTGGAAGCTGTCGCCTTCGATATTGACCACCGTCATGCAAGCACCGTTCACGGCAATCGAGTCGCCGATGCGCACTTCTTCCAAATGGAAATCCTTCGGGGTCACGATCGTCAAACGGACGCCGTTACCGAGCTTTTCCGGTTCGCGAACCTTGCCAATAGCCTGAACAATACCGGTAAACATGTTTTTTTCTTTCCTTTTATATGATCTGTCGACGGCTTTGAACCGTCAGCGTTATGAGTAAAAAAATCAGAATTTGCGAAGCACGATCTTCAGATCGTCTCCGACATGTTCGACGCGATGAAACTTCCAACGCAACACTTCATCCATCGATGTGAATTCGGGTAAAAACGCCCACCCCGGTCCGTGGCCCATAACAGCAGGTGCCACATAGCAGACGATTTCATCCACTAGCCCTTCGCGCAAAAGAGCACCGTTGACGCCGGCGCCGGCTTCCACATGCAACACGTTAATACCGTCGTCGCCGATCGCTTCAATCGCTGCCTTCAAATCAAGCCCGGAACCGTCTGCTTGACTCGGTAAAGTTTTCACCGTTGCACCGGCCTCTTGCAAAACTTTGACATCCAAGTCAAAAGCATTGGGGCCGACAAAGATCGTGGTCGGCTCGCCCTGCAAGATTTTGGCCGTCACGGGCGTTCTGGCGTTGGTGTCCAAAACATACTTTCTCGGGCTCGGATAGTCGCCCGCCAAACGCACGTTCATTTGGGGATCGTCGGCCAAAACCGTACCGATACCGGTCAAAAGACCTTGAGCGTAGGCGCGCATCAGTCGACCGTCGTTGCGGCTTTTTTCGCACGTAATCCACTGACTTTGACCGTTGGCCAAAGCCGTCAAACCGTCAATGCTGGACGCTACCTTCATGCGCACCCACGGACGGTGCGTACGCATGCGAGTCAAAAATCCGATATTGGATTCGATCGCCTCGGCTTCGCAAACGCCCACCGTGACGTCAATGCCGGCTTCTTTCAAAATAGCGATGCCGCGCCCGGCGACCAACGGATTGGGATCGAGCGTTGCCACCACCACTCGCGCTATTTTTTCTTTCACAAGACGCAGCGCACAAGGCGGCGTTCTGCCGTAGTGCGAGCAAGGCTCAAGCGTGACATATGCCGTCGCGCCCGCAACACTTTCCCCTTTGGCAATCGCATTTTCAATCGCATCGACCTCGGCGTGCGCCGAGCCCGGGCGATGCGTAAAGCCTCGGGAAACTTCCACACCGTCTCTGACGATCACGCACCCCACGGCAGGATTAGGCGGCGCAATCAAACGTCCCTTGGCCGATTCGGCCACGGCTTCGCGCATCCAATAGATATCGTCGGCTTCAAAGCAGGGCGACACTTGCTTTCTTCCTCGTTTTGGAGAGTTAATGCGGCGTTTTGGCTTCATCCAAACCCTTTAAGAGCTTGCTGAAACCTTCGGGATCGTCCACGTTGAAGTAGACACTTGCAAAGCGCATATAGCCCACGGCATCCAGGCCTTTCAAGGCCTCCAATACCAATTCGCCGATTTTTGAAGACTGCACCTCGCGCTCGCCCATCGTCATGATCTGCTGTTCGATTGTATCGATTGCTTCTTCAATACGATCGTTTTCAATCGGACGCTTGCGCAAAGCCAAACGCATGGATGCGCGAATTTTTTCGCGATCGTACTCGCGACGCGCGCCCGTGCGCTTGATCACGGCCGGCATATTGAGTTCGACACGCTCAAACGTCGTAAAACGTTTTCCGCAGGTCTGA
>JAUNOJ010000220.1 GCA_030531135.1 Sutterellaceae bacterium
CGTCCGTGATGATGGACGGCTCTTTGATGAGCGACGGCAAATCCATCGCATCTTACGAATACAACCGCGACGTCACCCGCCGCGTCGTCGAAATGGCGCACTGCATCGGTGTGTCCGTCGAAGGCGAACTCGGCTGCTTGGGCTCTTTGGAAACGATGAAGGGCGACAAGGAAGACGGTCACGGCACCGACGCCACCATGACGCGCGATCAGCTTTTGACCGATCCCGATCAGGCTGCCGACTTCGTGCGTGAAACGCAGTTGGACGCACTGGCCATTGCCATCGGCACGAGCCACGGCGCCTATAAGTTCACGCGCAAGCCCTCGGGCGACATTTTGTCCATTGATCGTGTGAAGGAAATTCACGCTCGCTTGCCCAACACCCACTTGGTGATGCATGGTTCGAGCTCCGTTCCGCAGGAATACTTGGCCGAAATCCGCGAATTCGGCGGCAGCATGCGTGAAACCTATGGCGTGCCCGTTTCCGAAATTCAGGAAGCCATCAAGCACGGCGTGCGCAAAGTCAACATCGACACCGACATCCGCTTGGCCATGACCGCTGCGGTGCGTCGTTACTTGGTCGAAAATCCCGAAAAGTTCGATCCGCGCGACTACCTCAAGAAGGCTCGTCAGGCCGCTTACGAACTTTGCAAGGCTCGCTACCTCGAATTCGGTTGCGAAGGCCAGGGCGCCAAGATTCGTCCGGTCAAGCTTTCCGTCATGGCAGACCGTTACGCCAAGGGCGAACTTGCCCAGCAGGTGAAGTAATCGTCTAAGCCACAAAAATGCCCGAAGCCGCAACAAACTTCGGGCATTTCTTTCTGAAGTCGAAAAATTTAACAGCGATCTTTTTTCAAAGTATGAGCACACCTCCCAAAACCGCCGCCGACCTCAAAGGCAAAAGCGGTTTGACGCGCTTGATCAACGCCACGCGCTACTCCAAAGACGGTTTTGCCGCCGCCTTTAAAAGCGAAGAAGCTTTTCGCCAAGAGTCGATTTTGGCTTTGGTCTTGGTCGTGGTCCTGCCCTTTATTCCGGCCGATCTCTCTTTAAAGCTTTTGGCTTTCATGAGCTTGGTTTTCGTGTTGGTGACCGAACTTTTGAATTCGGGCATTGAAGCGGCCATTGACAGAATCGGCCCCGAAATCCATCCGATGAGCAAGTTTGCCAAGGACGTGGGCAGTTGTGCCGTGCTCTTTTCTTTGATCTGTGCCGCTGTCGTTTGGATCACGCTTTTGTGGAGTGCTTTCGTCTAGGTTTCTTGAGGTTTTGATTTTGCGCAAATCGCCCGTGGTTCAAAACTTAGACGCAAAAGCTAGGGTTTCCTTTACAATAGCGCCAATAGTATTCGGACACCTGTCCTTTAATCCTTTTTGGAGAGTTTTCAATGTCAAGCATTATGCAAACCGACATCAAGAGCTTGCCTTTGGTGTACCGCGGCAAAGTCCGCGAATGCTACGCCGTGGGCGACGATAAACTTTTGATGATCGCCTCCGACCGAATCAGCGCCTTTGACGTCATTTTGAGTGTGCCGATTCCCTACAAGGGCAAGGTGTTGACGGCTTTGACCAAGTTCTGGTTCGAAAAGCTTACGGCCGATATGCCCACTCAGTTGACCGACATTGATCCGGAAACGGTCGTGGCGCCCGAAGAACGCGACCAAGTGCGCGGCCGCGCCATGGTCGTCAAGCGCCTCAAGCCCATCTTGATCGAATGCGTCGCTCGCGGCTACATCATCGGCGGCGGCTGGAAAGACTACTTGGCCACCGGCAAGGTTTGCGGCATCGCATTGCCCGCAGGCCTCAAGCAAGCCCAGAAGTTGCCCCAGCCCATCTTTACGCCGGCAGCCAAGGCCGAAGTGGGCACGCACGACGAAAACATTTCCTACGAAAAGGTCGTGGAAATGTACGGCGAAAAGATTGCCAGCCGCATTCGCGAATTGACCTTGACGCTGTATCAGCGCGCCGCCGACTACGCCGCTACCCGCGGCATCATCATTGCCGATACGAAGTTCGAATTCGGTTTGGATGAAGAAGGCAACGTCTGCCTGATGGACGAAACGTTAACGCCCGACAGCTCTCGCTTCTGGCCGGCCGATCAGTACGACACGGGCATTTCGCCGCCTTCTTACGACAAGCAGTTCATTCGCGATTGGCTCGAAACCCAGCCTTGGGACAAGACGCCGCCGGCTCCGATTCCGCCGGAAGAAATTCTCAATAAGACCAGCGAAAAGTACCTCGAAGCTTTGACGCGTCTGACGGGAATCACGAAAGAACAGTTACAATAACCGTTTGAGCTGACGCTTTACGCTTGTAAGCATTCAAACGCGTATTCGGCGCTCATTTTCGAGCGCCGATTTTGTTATTTTTCTACGATTGAGAGAAACATAAAAATGACCAATTCCGCCAAGCCTCTCGTGGGCGTTGTGATGGGCTCCAACTCCGACTGGGCCGTGATGCAAAACGCCGTTGCCGTGTTAAAAGAATTCGGCATCCCCTACGAAGCACAGGTCGTGAGCGCACATCGCATGCCCGATGAAATGTTTGCCTATGCCGAAAGCGCCAAGGAACGCGGCCTGGCCTGCATTATTGCGGGCGCCGGCGGTGCCGCCCATTTGCCCGGCATGATCGCCGCCAAGTGCGTGGTGCCGGTGTTGGGCGTGCCGATTCCTTCCAAATACTTGCGCGGTGAAGACAGCCTTCTTTCCATCGTGCAGATGCCCAAGGGCGTTCCCGTGGCGACCTTTGCCATTGGGGAAGCCGGTGCCGCCAATGCCGCCCTTTATGCCGTGAGCATTCTGGCCGTGACCAATCCCGAACTCTATGAAAAGCTTCAGGCCTTCAGAAAGGCTCAAAACGCCAAGGCCCGCGCCATGGAATTGCCCGAAGACTAATCTTTAGCAAAAAGAATCGATGAAAACCGAATTTCCTTTGATGCCCGGCGCCACGCTCGGCTTGATGGGCGGCGGCCAGTTGGGTCGCATGTTCTCTCATGCGGCCGCTCGCATGGGCTACCACGTTTGCGTTTTGGAAAAGGGTGCGTGCCCGGCTTCCGAAGTGAGCGCCGAACATATCGATGCCGCCTACACCGATCCGGCTGCGCTTGAGTTGATGACCAAGATTACGGGCGCTGTCACCACAGAATTTGAAAACGTCCCCGCAGAAAGCCTCTCTCGCTTGGCGCAAGACTGTGTCACCGCTCCCGGCGCACATGCCGTGGCGATCGCTCAGGACCGCTTGGACGAAAAGACGTTTTTGGAGTCCGTTGCTCAAGTCCCCGTTGCCCCGCACGCAGGCATTCTGTCGGTAGAAGACATCGACGCTTTGGACGACAATCTCTTCCCCGGCATTTTGAAGACCACGCGTTTGGGTTACGACGGCAAGGGCCAGGCGACGGTTGCAGACAAAGCGCAAGCTAAAGATGCCTTCACCGCCATGGGTGGCAAGGTCTGCATCTTGGAAAAGCGCTTGGAATTGGCGCAGGAAGTCTCGGTCATTGTGACGCGCTCTTTGACGGG
>JAUNOJ010000221.1 GCA_030531135.1 Sutterellaceae bacterium
CATGCAACTCCTCAGCCAAATAGCTTACCTAAGAAAAAGAGTTACAGTTTAAGGGCATCCAAGTCTCTGATAATACGCTTGGGCTAGATAAAAATGCGATCGGTATCAAGGCAGACAATAGTACAGTTGCGCTTGAAAAAGGCTTGTCTGTTCGAAATATCGGCGTTGAAACGGCGAAAAATGCTCGAACGGTAGCACTTGAGGCTGAAAACGGCGTGATTACTGTGAGCGGTGATACAGATATCGCTCTCGGTGCCGAGGTCTCCGACACATATCAAGGCAATTACCGTCAAGACGGCGACATAAACACATATGCTTTTGCCATTTACGCTTCCAAAGCTTCAACGATTGACTTCCGGAATGCCAACCACAAGCTCCAAGGGACGATTTTCGTTGCGGATGCGACTTCCAAGGTATCCGTTGCGGCAGGTGGCGAATCCAAAATTTTCTCCGATATCTACAACACCTCCGGCGGCACCGTTGATCTTGCACTAGACGGTGCAACCAGTGTTTTCGAAGGGCAGGTCGACGACTTCTTGGATAAAGATAACCAAACTCGGGTCGTGCGTACGGCTTTTGCCGATCGTTTGGTTGCAACCGGCAATACAACCTTAACTCTGGGCAATGAGGCTAAATGGATTTCCAGAGGCAAGAGTCAGGTTTCCAAGATTGCGTTTAACGATTACGGGGCAACAGTGGATTTAACCTCAACGCCCGGCGGTGCCGTGATGGTGAAAGAACTTTCCGGGAATGGGACTTTTACGATGCGTCTGGGAAATGCGATGAGTGGCGCACAGGACTCGAATATGCTTTATATCGGCTCTTTGCCGACCGATCGAGTTCAAACGATTGACTTGTCGCTTGCCGGCGTCGATTCAGCCGATAGTGTGATCGGGGCGCGCTTTGCAACGACGTTGGATGCGCTTTACAAATCCGAAAATCCTACGCAATTCAAGGTTGTTTCCAAAGATGCCGGCTTCAATAATCTGACCTTCGTTGTGAAGAATGCATCCTATAGCGACGAAGGGCAAAGGCAGGAAAACGCGAGTTTTAACGGCCAGGATGCCGGAGTTGACTCGAATCGATTCGGTGAAGATGTCATTGACGCTTGGGTAGGAAATTCTGAAGCAACGAACTGGTATATCGACTCCTATGCCGAAAAACCTGTTGCCGATGCCGGGTTGACAATTCTGTCGACCGCCAAAGCTTACTACTGGGCGGCAATCGAAATGGATCGACTGAATAAACGTTTGGCCGATACACGTTATGCCGACGGGGATCATGGCCTTTGGGCGAGAGTTCGACACGACCGTATCGGTACCGATAGCGGCATCGGCGACTTCCGTGCGCATAACACGACCTATCAGGTAGGGTACGACTATAGACATCATGGCGACGATTCCGATCAGCTTTACGGTGTGGCCTTGGACTATATGCAGTCCGATACCGATTACAAGCAGGTCAAGGGAGACGCAGACAATAAGCGCTTCGGGGTTACGGTCTATACGACTTGGCTCAATCACAAAGGGTGGTACGCCGATTTGGTAGCCAAGTGGGGCAGGCTCTCGAACAAGTTCACTCTCGTTAGTGACATGGGCAATTCAGTATCTGCCGATTATGACAATGATGCCTACGGCATTTCGTTTGAATTCGGTCGAAACATGGAAAATGAAGACGGTTGGTTTGTGGAACCGCAAGCCCAGTTGCAGTACGTCCATATCGAGGATGCGCAGTACCAAACGACGCAAGGTACACGCATGGACCATGACGGTATCGATTCGGTGATTTCTCGTGTCGGCTTTAGAGCCGGTCGTGTTTTTGGCGATGCTCACCGCTCGACGGTTTACGTCAAATCCGATTGGATGAAGGAGTGGGAAGGCAAGCAAAAAGTGACGGCGTATGACGTGACAACACCGGTAGACGGCACCGAGATTGTTATGGGCAACAGAGGCAATTGGTTTGACGTCGGATTTGGCGTGCAGGCTACCATGAGCGACGATTCGTATGCCTATGCCGACGTCGAGTACAGATTCGGTAACGATCTCTACCGTACTTGGCTTTTTAACGCAGGCGTGAGAATCAGGTTCTAAACGACAAGCGATTTTGCAAATCCGAGGTGAGCAATCATCTCGGATTTTTTCAGCGCTCCAAAAAATGAAAACTCCCGACGCGAAAAGCAATCGGGAGTGTCGAGAGCGACGGAATCGTCAGACAAAAATTACTTGGGCTGATCCAAGTTGAAGGCGTCATGCAAAGCACGCACGGCCAATTCCATGTACTTGTCTTCGATCACAAGGCTCACCTTGATTTCGGAAGTGCCGATCATCTGAATGTTGATGCCTTCCTTGGCAAGGGTTTCGAACATCTTGCAAGCCACGCCGGCGTGGGTACGCATACCGATACCGACCACGGAAACCTTGGCGATGTTGGTGTCGGTCGTGATTTCCTTGGGGTTGCAAACAGGAGCCACTTCTTCGGTCAAAACCTTGAGAGCGCGGTCGACTTCGCCCTTGGGAACGGTAAAGGTAAAGTCGGTGGTGCCGGCAGCAGCGACGTTTTGCACGATCATGTCGACGTCGATGTTGTGCTGGGCAACCGGGCCCAAAATCTTATAGGCCACGCCCGGGGTGTCGGGAACTTGAACAAGCGTGATCTTGGCTTCGTCGCGCGTGCACGCAATACCGGAAACTAGGGCTTTCTCCATCTTCGGATCTTCCTCAAAAGAAATCAGTGTGCCGCTAACGGCTTCAATATCAACAGGGATGTCGGGATCGGTCAGGCTCGAGAGCACGCGCAGAGGAATGCGGTACTTGCCTGCGAATTCAACGCTTCGAATCTGAAGAACCTTGGAGCCGAGGCTTGCCAATTCCAACATTTCTTCAAAGCTGATCACATCCAATCTTTGTGCTTTGGGTTCGATGCGAGGATCGGTCGTATAAACGCCGTCCACATCGGTAAAGATCAAGCATTCGGCAGCTTGCAAAGCCACAGCCATGGCTACGCCGCTGGTATCCGAGCCGCCGCGACCGAGCGTGGTGACATTGCCTGCGGGGTCGCGCCCCTGGAAACCTGCGACGATCACGACTTTGCCGGCGTCCAAAGCTTCTTTGACGCACGTGGCGTCAATGGAGTCGATGCGAGCCTTGGTAAAGGCGCTGTCGGTCATGATGCCGACCTGCGTGCCGTTGAAACTGACGGCTTCAACGCCAATGGCTTTCAAGGCCATTGCCAAAAGACCGATCGAAACTTGTTCGCCCGTACTTGCCACAACGTCAAGTTCGCGCGGATCGGGATTGGGCATGATTTCTTTGGCCAAGCCGATCAAACGGTTGGTTTCGCCGCTCATGGCGGAAACCACAACAACCATCTGATGGCCGGCGCGGTGCCACTTGGCCACGCGTCGGGCGACATTCTTGATGCGCTCGACGCTGCCCATACTGGTGCCGCCGTATTTGTGAACGATAATTGCCATTGGTGTGTCTCTACAAAATCAAAAGTTAAGTCGACT
>JAUNOJ010000222.1 GCA_030531135.1 Sutterellaceae bacterium
ATCACCCAGTCGGGTTTGCAGCCGCAGATGTCTTTGACGAAGCGCTGCAGCATTTCCTTACCCTTGACCGTGTGCGTGACTTCCGGATGGAACTGCACGGCGTAGAACTTGCGGGCTTCGTCGGCCATACCGGCGATCGGGCAAGACGGGGTGGAGCACATCAGCTTAAAGCCTTCGGGCATGGAGGTGACCTTGTCGCCGTGGCTCATCCAAACCTTGAGCATGCCTTCGTCATGCGGGCCCTTAAAGTCTTCGATGCCTTCCAAAAGCTTGGTGTGGTTGTGCGCACGGACTTCGGCATAGCCGAATTCGCGCTTCTGACCGCTTTCGACCTTGCCGCCCAACTGAAGCGCCATGGTTTGCATGCCGTAGCAGATGCCGAGAACGGGCACGCCGGCTTCGAACACGGCCTGGCTCACCTGGTCGTTGGACTCTTCGTATGCACTCATGTGCGAGCCCGACAAAATGATGCCCTTGGGGTTGTAAGACTTGATGAAATCGGCGGAGACGTCGTTGGCATGCACTTCGCAATAAACGTGAGCTTCACGCACGCGACGTGCAATCAATTGGGTGACCTGACTGCCGAAGTCAAGAATCAGAATTCGATCATGTGACATGGGAAAACGGATCTCAAAAAAGGGAAAAAATTCGTTTTTGTAGTAGCGCCTGAAAAATGCAAACGGCGCGAAATTTTGCATTCGCGCCGTTATTTTACCGAACTGGTTCGGAAATTAGTTTTCCTGGCGATAGTTCGGGGCTTCCTTCGTGATCTTCACGTCATGGACGTGGCTTTCACGCCAGCCGGCAGCCGTGATTTCGACGAATTCGGCACGAGAGCGCATTTCGTCGATGGTCTTGCAACCGCAGTAGCCCATGGAGGAGCGAAGACCGCCGGCCATCTGATAGAGGATGGTCAAAACGGAGCCCTTAAACGGAACCATACCTTCGATGCCTTCCGGAACGAGCTTGTCGAGGTTGCCCGAGTTGTTGTCCTGGAAGTAACGGTCGGCAGAGCCCTTGAACATGGCGCCCAAAGAACCCATACCGCGATAGCTCTTGTAGGAGCGGCCCTGATACAGGATCACTTCGCCCGGAGCTTCTTCGGTACCGGCAAGCATACCGCCCATCATCACGCAGTTGGCACCGGCAGCGATGGCCTTGGCAATGTCGCCCGAGAAACGGATACCGCCGTCGGCGATCAACGGAACGCCCGTGCCTTCAAGGGCTTCGGCAACGTTGCTGATGGCAGAAATCTGGGGAACGCCCACACCGGCCACGATACGGGTCGTACAAATGGAACCCGGACCGATACCGACCTTGACGCCGTCGGCACCGTGATCGGCCAAAGCGCGAGCAGCTGCACCGGTGGCGATGTTGCCGCCGATCACCTGCAGGTTGGGGTAGTTCTTCTTGACCCAAGCCACGCGATCGAGAACGCCCTTGGAGTGACCGTGAGCGGTGTCGACCACAACCACGTCGACGCCTGCTTCAACCAACAGTTCCAAGCGTTCTTCCGTGCCGTGACCCACGCCGATGGAAGCGCCGGCAAGAAGCTTGCCTTCCTTGTCCTTGGCAGCGTAGGGGTGTTCGGTGGCCTTAACGATGTCCTTTACGGTGATCAAACCGGAAAGGTTAAAGTCCTTGTCCACAACCAAAACGCGTTCGAGACGGTTTTCGTGCATCAAGCGCTTGGCTTCGTCCAAGTTGGCGCCTTCTTGAACCGTCACGAGACGATCGCGCGGCGTCATGATTTCGCGCACGGGGATTTCCATGCGGGATTCGAAACGCAAGTCGCGGTTGGTGACCATACCCAAAACGCGACGGCCTTCGACCACGGGCACACCGCTGATACGGTGTTCGTGGCACATGCGCATCACGTCGCCCACGAGCATGTCGGGACCGACCGTAATCGGATCGTTCACAACACCGGATTCGTGGCGCTTGACCTTGGCCACTTCGGCAGCCTGAGCCTGCGGGGTGAGATTCTTATGGATAATACCGACGCCGCCTTCCTGAGCCATGGCGATAGCGAGATTGCCTTCGGTGACCGTATCCATGGCCGCCGAGATCATCGGAATGTTGAGAGTGATTTCACGCGTGAGTTTGGTGCTCAGGGACACGTCGCGCGGAAGAACTTCGGAGTAGGCCGGGACGAGCAAAACGTCGTCGAACGTAAGAGCCTTCTGGAGGAGTCGCATTTGAGTTAACCTCGGAAGCAAAAAATAGAAAAGACAAATTGGGAACGGCCGATTAAGAAAAAATAATCGGGTGCTTTCGGTTAACGCAATATTCTAACAGTTTTCTAAGGGTATGCGCCAACTTTTTTTCAAAATTCGGGCGGTTTGATGAGCTGATGCTTGCCGCCGTGGCGCGGTTTGGGAATCGCTTTGGATTGTTTGTTTTCCGCGCGCAACTGACGCGCACGCATCGGGTCGATGAGCAAATCGAAAGCAATATCAAGTCTGTCGCCGTCGTGCAAAACGGTATCGGAAGAAACCTTGCGCGCAAAAACGGCATAGCCGGAAATCTTGTCGGGATTCAACCCGGCAGCTTTAATCGCTTCCAAAACACTGGTGCCCTCGGCGAGTTCGAGCTCGGTCAAAGTCGGCGTAAAGGTTTTCGGGGCAATTTTGCAAAGGGTGATGCGCATGGTCGATTTTCCAAGAGTTGAGCTCGAATCCTACCGACTCAGAGCCGACAGTGCAACCGATCACGCCGGACGAACATACATTCTCGGTGTAGCGGCGTACCAAGCTTCAAACGATTGGCGAATCGAGAAGCGCATGTATTCGCCCGCTGTAGAAAGTTCCACGGCCTTGCGCCTGAAAAACGAAATGGTCAACGGCGGCAACGGAAACTTTTCGGGTTCAAGGGCTCGCAGTCTGCCCTCATAACGCGGATCTTCGACAACGCTCAAAGGAGAAAGGCTTAACGCACCTTTGGCGCCGTTCAAGGCGTCTATTGAGTAGAAGTCGCACAAGGTCAATGACAAATCGTTCGTTTCATTCAGGCCAAAAGCGCCGAGGCGCTCCATTAAAAAAGTTTCGTCTTGTAGCGTGGTAAGCCAACGGCTTTTGACGAATTCGGTTTTGAGGTCGGCCCCTGGGTCAAAGATCGGATGATCCGGCGCACCGACCACGCCTTGATCGACCAAGCAAAGCGGCTCTTCGGCCAAAGAGAGCAGTTCGTCGTGCTGGTGTCTGCCGGTCATGACAAGAGCCAAGTCCAACTTGTCGGTGAGAAGTTTGGGTACGCAGTCCGAGAAAAAGCCGCTGGTAAAAACAAGTTTCACGGCAGGGAAGCGTTCGCGAAAGTGACCGATCGCTTCGCACAATACCGTCGGCGGCAAGGTGGGCGTTACGGCCACGCGCAAAGTCGAAGTGCGGTTCGACGTCAATGCCTCAATGACCGAAGTCGCACGATCGGCATTAGCCACAATCGTTTCGGCGTAGGGCAGTAATTTTTGTCCTGCCTCATTTAAGCGCAAGCCCAAAGCACTGCGCTCA
>JAUNOJ010000223.1 GCA_030531135.1 Sutterellaceae bacterium
GATTCGGCGGAACCGTGCGTGAGCATGATGTTTTCGGGCTTGCCGCCCATGAACGTTGCACAAGCCTTGCGCAAAGCTTCGGCACGAACAAACGGGTAGCGAGCAGCCTGATCCAGTGCCTTCTGTGCAGCAGCCTTTGCCGAAGCGCTCATGCCGAGCGAGTTTTCGTTAAAGCACAAAAGTAACGGGCTTTTGGGCGTCGGCGGCACAAATTTCGGAGCAATGCTTGCAGCTTGCACCGCATGCGAACCCAACATCAAAGTTCCGACACCGGCACCGGCAAAACGAAACAGCTCGCGACGATTCATGGACATACGATTTTCTCCCTTTCAAAAACTATATACGTGCGTTAATAACGATGTCGCACGCGTAAAGGTTATTTTGCAGGGATACAACCGCCGTCTGTTCGATAAATTCGACTTTTTTGGGGATTCGTTGGCTTGAGGCAGAACTTCTGCGGAAAACGCCCTAAAACATTTTTCTTAGAAGCGCGACTCAAGCCCCTGAAATCAAAGCTTGCCGTCCAAGCGATCCATCACCACCCGCACAAAAAGCGAGACGGCGGCAGGCAATACTTCGTCATTAAAATCGAATGCCGTATTGTGCAAAGCGGCCGTATGTTCTTCGTCACGAATACCGATGCGCATCATGGTGCCCGGAACCAATTGCTGATATTCGGCAAAGTCTTCCGAACTCATAAAGGGATCCATGTTGTCGACAACGCTTTGTTCACCGAAAAGCTCCTTGGCCGCGGCCACGCCCGCCAAGGTTTGTTCCTTGGCGTTGTCCACCGCATGAATCGAGCGTTCGTACTCGATTTCAGCCGTACAACCGTTGGCTTGCGCAATGCCGTTAACCATAGCCTTGAAGTTCGCTTCGATCGTATCGCGTACTTCTTCTTTATACATACGCGCCGTGCCGCTAAAGGTCAAAGTCGTCGGAATCACGTTGGGACTTTCGAAGCGACCGGAATTCAAAGAGCAGATGCTCAAAACTGCCGTATCGATCGGATTGATCTTACGCGAAACAATCGTTTGAACGGCATTGACAATTTGGCACGCCACCGGCAACGGATCCACCCCCTGATGCGGACGAGCTCCGTGCGCACCTTTGCCGTGAAGCTTTACCCAGAAGTAGTCGCAAGCAGCCTGCAAGGGACCGACTCTAAAGCCGAACACCCCCTTATTGAGCATGGGCTCGGTGTGAGCACCGAAAATTTCGCTTACTTCAAACTTGTCGAAAAAGCCGCTGGCAATCACGGCTTTGGCACCCAACACCGGTTCTTCTGCCGGCTGAAACAGCCCGACAACACGGCCGGCAAAATTGCGGTGCAGATGCAAAAAACGCAAAGTGCCCATCAACCACGTCTGATGCCCGTCGTGACCGCAAGCGTGTGCGCAACCTTCGTGTTGACTCGCCCAAGCTTTACCTGTCGTATCGTTCATGCCCAAGGCGTCGATGTCGGCACGCAGAGCAACGGTTTTGCCGGAACGCTCACCCTCAATGACGACAACCACGCCGCCCTTGACCATTTCGGTATCAAAGGTGGTGATACCCCAGGCTGTCAATGTGTCGCAAATGCGTTGAACGGTTTTGGGCGTATCAAACCCAAGTTCCGGCGTTTCGTGCACATTGCGACGAAACCGAACGAGCTCCTCGGCCCACTGCAAGACTTCCGGGTAGACTTTGTCGGCATGAACGAACTGCATGATGAATCCTTTTTTAAAACGACAATACGAACGATACGCCGATTATCCGGCAAATGAAAAAGCGACCTGCAAACCCAGCCGGTCGCAAGTCGCTTTTGTCTGACCGGCCGAGCCGGCGCAACGTTTAAACTTCAAAAAGCTTGGCCAATTCTTCGGTCAAGAGATTTTCGTCAAAGGGAACGTATTCGCCCTTGGAGTTCTTGAACACACCGTAGGGAACGGCACGGCAACCGCAACGGCGATGCAACTTGGTATTGAGCCAAACCTTATTGCGGATTTCCGGATCGAGCTTACTGAGATCGTAACGAATACCGCGGAAGTCGGCGTCGCGGAAGTGTGCGTGGTGTTCTTCCAAGACCTTGAAGGGTTCGGGAGAGCTCAGCATCAAAGCGCCTTGCGGGTCGGAATGAATGTTCAAGTATGCAATCGGATAAACGAAGAATTCGACCTTGTCGTACAAGGGTGCCGCACGATCGAGCAAACGGATGCAGTCAGGGCACTGAGGATCGAAGAACACATATGCCTTTTTGCGACCGGCAGAACCGGGATTGCTAAAACCCGTGCCTTCCTTGAGGATCGAGTCGTACATCTTCTGGCCTTCCCAAATCGAAGGAACCTTTGCGGGAGCCGCAACAGCTTTTTGAGCCGAGGCTGTCACGGCACCGGCTACAGCCAGTGTCAATGCTTGACGACGGGAAATTAATGCCATGTTTTTCTCCTTATTCGGGATATCGGTCTTTCGCACACACGTGCGCATTTCCTCAATTATGTCCCAGTTTGCCCGTCAACCACGGCCCCGTCTTAAACAAAATTACAAAATAGCGCGTCTTGGTCAACTCATATAGTCACAACTACTGTGCCCTACCGCGGTATCGACCGTGTTCGTCATAGTAACGGCCGTTTGAATCTTGACGCCCTTGATAGCGACCATGTTCGTCGTAATAACGGCCGTTAGCGTCTTTTCTACCCTGATAGCGGCCGTGCTCGTCGTAATAGCGACCGTTGGAATCTTGTCGCCCTTGGTAACGTCCGTGCTCATCGTAGTAGCGACCGTTTGCGTCTTGTCGCCCTTGATACCGCCCGTGGTCGTCGTAATAGCGACCGTTGTCGTCTTTGCGACCGTGGTAGCGCCCGTGATCATCGTAGAAACGCTCGCCGGAAGAAACCGTCATGAATTCGTGATCCGCTCCAAAACCGTGCGCAAAAACCGCCGAGTTTCCGAATCCGAACGAAAGTACGGAACATAGAAATGCCGCTACCCACAAAACTTTTTTAAACATACGCCCTCCAGCGCGTCTGCGATGTTTATTCGATTACTTTTTGGGCGAGCCGAGCCATTGACTCATCTTGCGCGTCGGCTGTCCGTTGCGCCAAGACTGAAAACCTTCCTTGAGCGCTTGCCAAAGAGAAACATCCGGAACTTCGGTTGTCGTTACGGTCACGCTTTTGCGTTTGTATTTGCGCGAGCCGATCGTCGCGGTCATCTTTGTTGTCACCTTTTCCGTACGTATCACAGTTGCGTCGGACATTGCATTTGCCTCAAAAATCTTCGGTCGCCAAAAAAGTCGTTCCTTTCGGAAGTTCCAACTTTCTCTATTGTAGTGACTAGCGAAAAATGACGCCCACAAATATGCCCTACTCGAAAGGCAAAGATCGGATAGGGCAAAACAAAGGGCTCAGTTTGACCTTCGGTGTTTGGATGATCTCAGTCCTCGGATTTTGCCATTTTCTCTCTATTGACCGAGTCTCTTTCGATTTTGTGCAAAA
>JAUNOJ010000010.1 GCA_030531135.1 Sutterellaceae bacterium
CGAGCGCGAAGTGCCCGAAAACGAACGTGCCAAGATCGCTTTGTTCTGTAACGTCCCGATGAATTGCGTCATCAGCGTCACCGACGCCAGCACCATCTACGAGGTGCCCTTGATGTTGCACGCTCAGAAGTTGGACGAAATCGTCTGCGAACGCTTGAAGCTTGAAACCAAGCCCGCCGATTTGTCTCAGTGGCAGGAAATCGTGCGTCGCGTGCACGAAACCAAAGGGACGGTCACCATCGGTATGGTGGGCAAGTACGTCGACTATGCCGACAGCTACAAGAGCTTGAACGAAGCCTTGATGCACGCCGGCATCCGTACCGAACAGAAAGTCAAGATTCGCTTTGTGGATTCCGAAGAAATCGAAAAGACCGGTTGCGACTCCTTGGCCGATTTGGATGCCATTTTGGTTCCGGGCGGCTTCGGCAAGCGCGGTACCGAAGGCATGATCAAGGCCATCGAATATGCTCGCACCCACAAGATTCCGTTCTTGGGCATTTGCTTGGGTATGCAAACGGCCGTGATCGAATTCGCCCGTCACGTTTGCGGTTTGGGCGGGGCCAACTCCACGGAATTCGATATCGACACGCCGCATCCTGTCGTGGCTTTGATCACGCAGTGGACGGACAAGTCGGGTAAACTCGAAACGCGCGACGAAAAGAGCAATATGGGCGGTACGCTTCGCTTGGGAAGCCAAACGGTTCCGGTCAAGCCCGGCACCTTGGCTCAGAAGATTTACGGCGACACGGTGTGCGAACGCCATCGTCATCGCTACGAAGTCAACAATTCCTACACGCAGCAGTTTGAAAGCAAGGGTATGGTAATTTCGGCTCGTACGCCCACGGAAAATCTGCCCGAAATGATGGAATTGCCCGATCATCCGTTCTTCTTCGGCGTTCAGTTCCATCCGGAATTTACCTCCAATCCGCGCGAAGGCCATCCGCTTTTTGAAGCGTTTGTTCGCGCTGCGATGGATTACAAGGCTAAGAAGTCGGCCTAAATTTTTTAAAGGACACCAACGTGAAACTTTGCGGTTTTGAAGTCGGCAATCGATCTCCCTTCTTTTTGATTGCCGGCCCCTGTGTGATTGAGGGTCAACAGATGTTGATCGACATTGCCGGGGCAATGAAGGAAACGTGCGACGCCTTGGGGATTCGTTATATCTTTAAGGCAAGCTACGATAAAGCGAACCGTACCTCCGGGAAAAGTTTCCGCGGGCCGGGCCGTGACGAAGGCTTGAAGATGCTCGACAACGTGCGTCGCGAAGTGGGTGTGCCCGTCTTAACAGACGTGCACACCGCCGAAGAAGTCAAAGATGTGGCAAGCGTTGTGGACGTGTTGCAAACGCCGGCATTTTTGTGCCGTCAGACAGACTTTATCGTGGCTTGCGCTCAATCGGGCAAGCCCGTGAACATCAAAAAGGGCCAGTTCCTCGCGCCCCACGATATGGTCAATGTCGTTGCCAAAGCACGTGCTGCCGCCGAAGAAGCGGGGTTGAACCCGGACAACTTCATGGTGTGCGAGCGCGGTGCAAGTTTCGGCTACGGCAATTTGGTCAGCGACATGCGCAGCCTTGCCATCATGCGCGAAACCAAGGCGCCCGTTGTCTTTGACGCCACCCACTCGGTGCAGTTGCCCGGCGGTCAGGGAACGTCTTCGGGGGGTGATCGCCGCTTCGTGCCGGTTCTCTCCCGAGCCGCCGTTGCCGTGGGTGTCGACGGATTGTTTATGGAAACCCATCCCAATCCCAGCGAAGCTTTAAGCGACGGCCCCAATGCCGTTCCTTTGCATCGCATGCCCGATTTGCTCGAAGAACTCGTGCGACTCGATCGCGTGGTCAAGGGCTTCGAGTATCTCGAAAACGATTTCAATTAACATTTGAAGCCGCCTTGAGACCGATGTTTCAAAGCGGCTTTTCCCATATTTTTCAACACAATTAGGAAAAGATCATGAGTGCCATTATCGACATCGTCGGCCGTGAAGTTTTGGACAGCCGCGGCAACCCGACCGTTGAAGCCGAAGTTTTTCTTGAAAGCGGCGTGTCTGCTCGCGCAGCCGTTCCGTCCGGTGCTTCTACCGGTGTTCGCGAAGCCATCGAATTGCGTGACGGCGACCCGAAGCGCTACTGCGGCAAGGGTGTGTTGAAGGCTGTCGAACACGTCAACGACGACATCGCCGAAGCCTTGATCGGTTGCGAAGCCTCCGATCAGGCCTATATCGATCGCACCATGATCGAATTGGACGGCACCGACAACAAGTCCCGTTTGGGCGCCAACGCCATTTTGGCCGTGAGTATGGCTGTGGCGCGTGCCGCTGCCGAAGAATCCTACTTGCCGCTTTATCGCTACTTCGGCGGTATGGGCGCAGTGGAAATGCCGGTTCCGATGATGAACGTCATCAACGGCGGCGCACACGCCAACAACAACCTCGATTTGCAGGAATTCATGATCATCCCGGTGGGTGCTCCCTCCTTTAAGGAAGCCCTTCGCTATGGTGCCGAAACCTTCCACGCTTTGAAGAAAATCATCAACGGTCGCGGCATGTCCACCGCCGTGGGTGACGAAGGCGGTTTCGCTCCCAAGTGCGAAAGCCACGAAGAAGCCATCGAAATGATTCTCGAAGCCATTGCGGCTGCCGGCTACGAAGCAGGCAAGGATATCGCTATCGGTTTGGACTGCGCTTCGAGCGAATTCTTCCAGGACGGCAAGTACGTCATGAAGAAGTCCACGGGCAAGGCCTATACCGCCGAAGAATGGGCTCAGGTTTTGGAAGACTGGTGCGCCAAGTATCCCATCATCTCTATCGAAGACGGCATGGCCGAAGGCGATTGGCAAGGTTGGAAGCACTTGACCGACAAGTTGGGCAAGAAGGTGCAGCTGGTCGGCGACGATTTGTTTGTGACCAACCCCGCCATTTTGCGTGAAGGCATCGAAAAGGGCGTGGCCAACTCCATTTTGATCAAGGTCAACCAGATCGGCACCTTGACCGAAACGTTCGAAGCCATCGAAATGGCCAAGAAGGCCGGCTACACCGCCGTGGTGAGCCACCGTTCCGGCGAAACCGAAGACAGCACGATTGCCGACATTGCCGTCGGTTTGAATGCCGGTCAGATCAAGACCGGTTCCATGAGCCGCAGCGACCGTATGGCCAAGTACAACCAGTTGCTTCGTATCGAAGAACACTTGGGTAAGGTCGCCCGCTATCCGGGTCGTGCCGCTTTCTACTGCATTCGCTAATCGGTAGAAAACTCGATCGAACATAAAAAAGGGCTGCTGAAAAAAGTGAACGGACGAGGAAGATACTTTCTTTACATCGCGCTTTTTGCGATGGCCGTTGCCATTCAGTGGCCCTTGTGGTTCGGTAAGGGCGGAATTACGCGTTTATATTCGCTTGAGCGGGAATTGGCTTCCATTCGTGAAGCCAATGAGCGTCTGCGTGCGGAAAACGATTCTGTGGCGGCTGAAATCGAATCGCTGGAAAGCGGTAGCGGTGCCGTCGAAGAACGTGCCCGTATGCGACTCGGCATGATCAAGGCCGACGAGGTGCTTTTTCGTTTTGTCGCGCGATCCGGGCAGGAAAACCCCGCAAAATCAACGACTGAAAAACCCGAGACAAAAACCAAACCGCATATGTTTGCGCCCAAGCGTTCGGACTTGTATATTGACGGAGAAGTCGCTCCGCCCGCCGTTCCCCAAAAAAGTCTCGACTCCGCGACGAAATCGGGGTTACAATAAACAGATGCACATTTTTTTTGGAGATTATTCAAAATGGCACAGCAATTCATTCAGCAGTTGACGGTCTTTCTGAAGGGCGGTCAGAACATCGTGGTTCCCTTCAACGCAGAAAAGCCCGAAGTGCTCAACCCCCAGATCGATGCTTTCGTCAAGGCATTGGGTACGGCCGATCAGAAGGATAAGAACTTCTTGTTCCAGGGCGCTCGCGTGGTGCTCGTTCGCTTGGCCGACGTCTCTGCCATCGATGTGGTGAGCCTCGTTCGCAAGGAAGAAGAAAAGAAGGAAGAAAAGGCTGAAGGCGCTGCCTAATTGCCCGTCAACACTTCGACTTTGAGACGATTCCCAAAGTTAAGAAAAAATCGCTCGCAAGCGAATGCTGCGAGCGATTTTTTTGATTAGTCGATCAGGCGATCTTCCGGGTCGGGTGACTCATTGGTCTGGGCTTTGGCTTCGTTGGTCTTTTTCAGAACTCGAATGATGTTACGCGACGTCGTATCGTTTCTGAACAAAAGCTTTAAGAAGATTTCGGTAATGCCCAGCGGACGGCTCGTGCCGTTTTCCCACTTGTCGATGGAGCTTGCCGAAACATTCAAAAACTTCGCGAACTCGCCGCGAGACATCGAAAGTCGATGACGCAGTTCGATGAGATCTTTGCGCGTGCGCGAAATCTTCTGTTCATCGTCACCGGACAATTCCAATCCGACAATGCCCGCTTCTTGTTCTCTGGCCTTGAGTTCGGCATTGAATTTTTTGCGAAATTCTCTCGGGTATTCCGGATGGCCGGGGACGAGTTCGAGTTGCTTGAGATAGCCCTCCATCGATTCGTCCATTTGGTGCAGGATCATGCGAACCGGTGCCGGAATGGTTTCCGGTTGAGCCTCCCAACGCATGATCGTTTGTTGGGCAACGCCTAAAAGCGTCGCCAAATCCTTTTGCGGCATACCGTACTTTTTGCGCAAAGTGCGCAAACCGTCGCCGGATATTTCGGGCCAGCTCAACATACGGCGTTCCAAGCAGTAGAGCGCGTATTCGAGCGGAGTGATCTCGCCCAATTTGTAAAGCTCGACCGCTTCTTTCGGGGTCAAACGCTTTAACTGAGTGCGTGTCATATTTTCTCTCTCCCAATTTATGACTTCGGCATTGTGTCACGAATTCGGGCGTTTGGCACACCGAATTCGGATCAATTTAGGGTGTTTTGAGAAAAGATACGAAAGAGAAGCAATTTTGCGTATTTTGACGGCCGTCAACTTGAAATTTCGTCCTCCCATCCCCATATCAACCCCATTGACGGCTCCGATAGTTTTGAGGAGCTTTGAATTTTTTTGTATGAGGATTTTTCAATACCATGGCAGCACAAGTGCACGGTTTTCAGACCGAAGTGAACAAGCTTTTGAACTTGCTGGCAAAGTCGCTTTATTCCAATAAAGAAGTGTTTTTGCGCGAGTTGGTTTCCAACGCTTCCGACGCTTTGGACAAGGTGCGTTTTTTGTCGTTGACCGATGCAACGGTTTTGGGCGACGATCCTTCGCTCAAGATCACGGTGAAGGCCGATAAAGATGCCGGGACGCTTACCATTACCGATAACGGTATCGGTATGACGCTTGAAGAAGCCGACGCTCATTTGGGCACGATTGCCAAGAGCGGCACGGAAGAATTTTTCTCTCAGCTTTCGGGCGACGCCGCCAAGGACAGCAACCTGATCGGCCAGTTCGGTGTGGGCTTTTATTCTTCCTTTATCGTGGCCGACAAGGTGACGGTTGTTTCCCGCTCTTACAAGGCCAAGCCTGAGGAAGGCGTGCGCTGGGAGTCCGACGGCAACGGCACCTATACGAGCGGCAACGAAACGGTTGAAAAGCGCGGTACGAGCGTCACGTTGCATCTCAAGGAAGAAGACAAGGACTTCTTGGAAACGTGGACGCTTCGCAATGCCATTACCAAGTATTCGGATCACATTGCCGTGCCCGTCATGCTTTGGGAAGAAAAGTATGAAGCTCCCAAGGAAGGCGAAGATGCCGTGAGTACCTGGGACTGGGTGCAAGTCAACGATGCCAAAGCCCTTTGGACCATGAATCCGCGCGACGTGACCGAAGAACAATACAAAGAGTTCTACAAGCACATCTCGCACGACTACACCGAACCCCTGACGTGGGCGCACAATAAGGTCGAGGGCGACCTTGAATACACCTCGTTACTCTACGTCCCGACCACGGCTCCGTGGGATTTGTACTCGCGTGACAAGCAGCACGGGCTAAAACTCTTTGTGCAGCGCGTTTTCATCATGGACGATGCCGAACAGTTCCTGCCCAACTACTTGCGTTTTGTGCGCGGTCTTGTCGACACCAACGATTTGCCGTTAAACGTTTCTCGCGAACTCTTGCAAGAAAGTGCGGTGACGACCAAATTGAAGAAGGCTTTGACCAAGCGCGCCTTGACGATGCTCGAAAAGCTTGCTGCCGACAAGGAAAAGTACGCGACTTTCTGGAAGACGTTCGGAGCCGTGTTAAAGGAAGGCCCGGTCGAAGACTTTGCCAACCGCGAAACGATTGCCAAGCTCTTGCGCTTTGCGTCCACCCACAACAATAGCGACGCGCAGGATGTGAGCCTTGCCGACTACGTCTCGCGCATGCCCGAAAAGCAAAAGAAGATTTACTATCTTGTGAGCACGAGCTACCAGACGGCAAGCACCTCCGTTTACTTGGAGCAGTTCAAGAAGAAGGGCATCGAAGTGCTCCTGATGTGGGAGCGCATCGACGAATGGCTCATGGGCAACATGAACGAATTCGAAGGCAAGGAATTCGTGGCCGTGACGGCTTCCGACCTTGAACTCGGCGAACTTGAAGATCAGGCCGAAAAGGAAAAGGTGAAGGAAGCTGCCGAAACGAATCGTCCCTTGATCGAACGCTTTAAGCTGTCTCTTGGCGACAAGGTTCAAGACGTTCGCATCACCGATCGTCTGACCGAAAGCCCGAGCTGCGTGGTAGCTGAAAACGGTCAGATTCTGACGGCTCAGATGCGCCGTATGTTGGAAGCCGCAGGCCAGACGGTGCCCGAAACCAAGTACATTTTGGAAGTCAATCCGACGCATCCCTTGGTGGTGAAGGCTGCCGCGGCCGACGACGCCAAGTTCGGCGAATGGGCTCAGTTCATTCTCGATCAGGCATTGTTGTCCGAGCAGGGCGCTTTGAAGGATCCCAACGCCTTTGTGCGTCGCATGAATGCGCTGTTGCTTGGCTAATTGAGTGCAGGGTAGGGCGGCGACTGCGGTTGCCGCCCGGAGTAAGACGCCGATTTCGTACGCGATGACGAAGTCGGCGTTCATATTCTTACGCTCGGACGCAACGCAAATCTCTTAAGCGCATGCTACTTTTGCCAGAAGCTCCGGATGCTTTTCTCCGATACGCAATAGCAACAACGCGGATCCTTTGGGTTGCCGCTCGCCTTTTTCCCAAGCTTCGAGCGTGCGAACTGACACACCCAAAGCCTTCGCAAATTCCCTTTGCGTAAACCCGGCCTGCGTACGAACACCCGCAATCCACGAAACCTCGACCTCGGTCTTGCGCGCATAGCGATCGGCTTTCATGTCGGCAACGGATTCGAGCAGGTCGCGGCAAAACATATTGACCTCGGCATCATCGGAAAACTTTTCTTCACGCATTATTTTTCTCCTAAAACTTGTTCGAACATTTCTTATTAATCAAGCATTATCACTCGAAATCAAGAATGTCGCACTTTAGGATCAAAATTGAAATTTTTTCGGGCGCATTGATCCTTCCAATGTGGTGTAAATGCTGATACGCTCACGGCTCAAGAAATTTTGTTTTGCGTTCTTAAGCTATGCATTTTGATTTCATCGCCTTTGTGTCTCGTCCCGACGTTTTTGCCGGGATCGTCGTCTTTTTAGCCGGCTGCGCCTTTTTGGCCGTCATTCTTTTGATCGTGCTATTAAAAAATAGTAGCAACCAAGAGGTGGAAAACCGCTTCAAGCTCGAAAAGCTGATTGAGGCCTTTCAGTCGGCAACGACGCACACCGGTAGCCAAGTCGACTCTTTGCGTCGCGATATCCTGACGATTACGTCAGAAATGAACAATACGCAGTCGACGCATTTCACGAATTTCTTAAACATCATCAACGGCAATGCGGATACGCAAAACAACACGTTGTCTCGCATGCAAGAGGCGCTTTTAAAGCAGCTTCAGTCGCAAACGGAAACGAGCGACAAGCGTCTTGAAAGCCTGACCACCAGCGTTTCGACTACCGTTTCCGAAATGAACAAGACCGTGCGAGCCGAGCTCGATTCGATTCGCAACAATAACAACAAGGCCTTGGATGGCATGCGAGAAACGATTGAAGAAAAACTGCATGCCGCCATCACCGAGCGCGTCACCGAAAGTTTCAAAACAGTGGAAAGCCAATTGCGAGCGTTGCATCAAGGCTTGGGCGAAATGCGCGAAATGCAGCAAAACGTCGACGGGCTCAGACGAGTTCTAACCAACGTCAAAACCCGCGGCACGTTCGGCGAAGTGCAGCTTGCCATGATTCTCAAGGATATCTTGACGCCCGCGCAATACGCCGAAAACATCCCGACGCGTCCGCACTCAACGGAGCGCGTGGAGTTTGCCATTCGTTTGCCCGGCCCCGACGATCAGGGACAGGTGTGGTTGCCCATTGACGCAAAATTTCCGATGGAAGACTACGAGCGTTTGATGATCGCGAGCGAAAAGGCCGATGCGCAAATGCAAGACGAAAGCCTAAAGGCGCTTCAAGCGCGCATTTTGCTCGAAGCCAAAAAGATTCACAATAAATATGTCGAAGTGCCTTACACGACCGAATTTGCCGTGATGTATCTGCCCACCGAAGGTCTTTGGAGCGAAGTGATCAAGATTCCGGGCTTGGTCGATCGCGTTCAGCGCGAGTTTCACATTACGATTGCCGGTCCCACGATTTTGACGGCACTACTCAACAGTTTGCAGATGGGCTTTAAGACCTTGGCTATTGAAAAGCAAAGCGCCGAAGTCTGGAAACTGTTGGGTGAAGTCAAGGCCGAATTCGAAAAGTTCAATTCCGTCATCGACTCTTTGGAAAAGAAGGTCGAAGGGGTGAGAACGACCGTCAACGCCGTCAAAACTCGCACCAACGTGATGACGCGAAAACTCAAAAGCGTGGAGGCGGGCGACACCGTTTTGGCAGCCGATTCCAAGGGCGATTGGCTGACGCTTGACAATCACGCATAAAGTTTGCAACACAAAAAGTCAGGACTCAAGACGCCCGAAGCTACTTAAGCTCGGGCGTCTTGGCTAAAATCCGTTGTTTCGAACGCATTTTTTTTAAATTTTTCCAGCGGCTATGACCAAAAAAACGACGCACGACGACTCGCCCGACCTGTTCGGCGACATGACTGAAACGCAGCAAGACGAAACTGTCCGGAATCAAAAGAAAGCCGATGACTCGGCTCAACCGAAGCCGCCTGTTGCCGAGCCCGTTTCCGAAGAAACGACTGCAGACGATACGCCGGTTAACGAAGAGTCCGAAGACGGTGACGCTTCCGGTTTGCCCGAGATATTAAAAGACGGGATGGACGCCGAAGATTCCGGCGAATTGACGCTGGCGCGTTATGCCGCTCGCGCTTATTTGGAATATGCCTTAAGTGTGGTCAAAAGCCGCGCTCTGCCCGACGTGTTTGACGGTATGAAGCCTGTGCAGCGTCGCATTCTTTACTCGATGGATCGCATGCGTTTGGCGCCGCCGGCTAAGGCCGTGAAGTGCGCACGCGTCGTGGGCGACGTTTTGGGTAAGTATCACCCGCATGGCGATCAGGCAGCTTACGACGCCATGGTGCGTATGGCGCAAGACTTTAGTCTGCGTTATCCCTTGGTGGACGGGCAGGGCAACTTCGGTTCGCGCGACGGCGACGGGCCTGCAGCTATGCGTTACACCGAAGCCAGACTCACCAAAATCGCCGAGCTCGTTTTGGAAGAATTGGATAGCGGCAACGTGGACTTTGTTCCCAACTACGACGGTTCTTTCCAAGAACCTACGCAGTTGCCGGCCAAAATGCCTTTTGTGTTATTAAACGGCGCCAGCGGCATTGCCGTGGGTATGGCCACCGAAATTCCGTCACATAACCTCACCGAAGTCGGTGAGGCAGTGATTCATCTGTTGCGCAAACCCGAAGCGACGTTGGACGATATTTTGGAAATCATTCCCGCGCCCGATTACCCGGGCGGCGGTCAGATCACGTCCCCAAAGAGTGAAATTCGTCAGGTCTACCAAACCGGTCGCGGCAGTTTGCGTGTGCGAGCTCGTTATCACTTCGAAGAATTGCAGCACAATCAGTGGCAGTTGGTGGTCGACGAATTGCCTCCGGCAACCAACGCCGAAAAAGTGCTCACGCAAATCGAAGAAATCACCAATCCCAAGCCCAAGGCCGGTAAAAAAGCCTTGTCGGCCGATCAGCAGCAAACCAAGGCCGCGATGTTGGCGTTGCTCGACGGCGTGCGCAACGAATGCGACAAAGACACCAAGATGCGCCTGGTGTTCGAGCCCAAGAGCTCCAAGGTCGACCGCGACGCCTTTGTCAATGCGCTTTTGAGCCAAACAGACTTGGAATGCAATGCGCCGATGAATCTGGTGATGATCGGCACCGACGGCAAACCCAAGCAAAAGAATCTTTTGGAGATTTTGAACGAGTGGATCCAAGCGCGTAAAGCGACGGTGCGCCGCCGTACGCAGGCTCGACTCGAAAAAGTCAACTTGCGCCTGCATATTTTGGAAGGCCGTTCTTTGGCAATCGACAATATCGATCGCGTGATCGAAATCGTGCGCTTTGAAGAAAAGCCCAAGCCCGTGTTGATGGCCGAATTCAATTTGACCGACACTCAGGCCGAAGACATTCTCGAATTGCGTTTGCGTCAGTTGGCCAATTTGGAATTCGAACGCATTCTGGCCGAAATGAAGAAGTTAAACGAAGAAAAGGCCGAACTCGAACGTATTTTGGGTGACGAAAAGGTTCTCAAAAACGTCATCGCCAAAGAAACCAAAGAAGCGATCAAGCTCTACGGCGACGAGCGTCGCACGTTGGTTGAAGAAGCCAAACGCGCCACGATGGAGCAGCGCGTCGTGACCGAATCCGTGACCATTGTCATTTCCAAGAAAGGCTTTGTGCGTTGCCGCACCGGCCACGGGCACGATTGCAGTTTGATGAACTATAAGATCGGCGACGCGTACGCGACGTCCTTTGAATGCGAAAGCAGCGATTTGCTCATTGCCGTGGGCGACAACGGTCGTGTTTATTCCGTGCCGGTGAGTGTCTTGCCGCCGGCGCGCGGCGACGGTTTGCCCATTACGAGCTTTATCGAACTCGAACCCGGTACCGATATCATCGGTTATGTGGCGGGCGCAAAACAGAAGGTCATCTTTGCCACCACGGCCGGTTTCGGCATGACCTGTGCGGTGGAAAATCTGCGCGCCCGTGTCAAGACCGGCAAGGCTTTCGTTTTGATCGACGATCCCAAGGTCAAGATGTTGCCGCCCATTATGTTGACCGATAAGGAAACGTGGTTGGCCTGCCTGACTTCGGACGACAGAATGCTCGTCTTCCAATATAAGGAATTGAGAAAGTTGGCCGACGGCGGCAAGGGCGTGACGCTCATGGAAATCAAACCCGGCCAAACGTTGGTCAAGGTTTTGCCATTGTCTCAAAAGGCGGTTCTTGTCAAAGGTCAGGGCAAAACGACGGTACGCGAAAAGATTTTGGTTAAGGGTGATTTCGAGCGCCACATCGGTAAGCGCTCCCGCGTGGGTCGCCAGCTTGACATTCGATTCAAGGCCGAGGATCTCGAGCCTGTCGAGACGCCGGCCGACGAAGTCGATACGACGAACGACGAAGACAAGCAGCTCTTCTAACGGTTTGAAGTGAGGAAAAGCCAGTGGTAATCAAGAAAATTTTCGGTCTGTGCAAAAGCCTTTCGGCGCGCCTGTTGGTGACAACGGCTTTGTGGGTGACGTTTATGGTCTGTGCCATCGGCTACACGATGGGCTTAAGTTGGGAAATCGAGCGTTCGGCACGCACGCAAAGTGCGGTGGCCTCGATGCCTTCGGCTTTGTACCGAGCTAACGTCTTGGCCGATCCTCATTTTTCCGAAGCGGCCTTTGTCAATCAGCTGGAAGTCTTCGGCAAAGCGCTCGAAGCCATCAAGGATCGAGACGCTTTGGATTTTTTGGCCGACGATCTCGTAGGCTTGGAAGTCTTCGATCGCGAATGGGAATATGTGATCAAGCCCTTGCTGATCAATGCAAGGCTTAAATCCGAACCCATCGAAATGGGGCGTATCGAGCAATTCGCCGAAAAGCTCAATACGTTGCAAGACGCCATTAAAGAAAAGCGGGAAAGCTTTCTCGATATCCAACGTCGACTTCAGGGCTTGTTGATGACTTTGGCCGTGGGCAGCCTTTTTGCCATCATGTTCTTTTTGTTGCGCTGGGTCATTCGCCCGACCGAACAGTTGGATGCCGGTCTTCGTCAGGTGCAGGAGGGCAAACTTTCCACGCGCATCAACCTGACGGGCTCGACCGAATTCGAGGCCATCAGCGACGGCTTTAACGGCATGGCCGAACGTTTGCAGGATTTCGTCGAAAATCTGGAAGCCAAAGTGCAAGAAAAGACGATGGCCGTCGAAGAGAAAAACCGCAATTTGTCTCAGCTCTATGAAGTCACGAGCTTTTTCGGTCAGCAGCACTCTGTGGACGAATTGTGCGAAGGCTTCACGTCGATTCTGATGCAATTTACCCAGGCCGATGCCTGCGCCGTCTTTTTGTTCGGTTCCGACCGCCAAAAACTCGAATTGATTGCCAGCGACGATTTGCCGCCCGAAGCTTTCACGCATCTGACGCGTCACCCGATTTCGGCCGAAGCCGTGGCGGCATGCTTAAAAAGCGATCTGCCGCTTCGTATCACGCGCGATATGCCCGAAGACTTTTTGGCGGAACTTCGCACGACGGAGCGCAGCGAATTCAAAACGGCCTATATCTTCCATATTCGTAACGGCGGCAAAGATATGGGGCTTTTTGTCCTGTACTTCAAAAATGAAGAGACGCTGCCCGGTCAAACATATCGTCTTTATGAAAGTTTCGGCGCCAATTTGGGCAGCGCCGTCGACAACCTTCGCTTAATCGAGCGCGATCAACAATATGCCGTGGTGCAGGAACGTACCCTGATGGCTCAGGGCTTGCACGACTCCATTGCGCAGTCTCTGTCGTTTTTGAACCTTCAAGTGCAGCTCTTGGAGGACGGCCTTAAAAACAATGACAAAGCTTTGGTGGACGATACCGTGCGCCTGATCAAAGCCGGCGTACAAGAGTCCTACGAGGACGTGCGAGAGCTTCTTTTAAACTTCCGCGAGCGCTTGCATAAAGAAAGCTTTGACGAAGGTATCGCCACCGTGATCGATCGCTTCGAATCGCAAACGGGGCTCAAGGTACGCTTGATCAATAAGGGCAACGGTTCGGAGTTGTCCGACAAGCAAAAACTGCAGGTGATTTTCATCATGCAGGAGGCTCTGGCCAACGTGCGCAAACATTCGCGTGCCACGCAAGTGGTGGTCTCGATTCGTAACGAAGACGACTTTGAGCTGTCGGTCTCGGATAACGGTATCGGCATCGATGAAGACATTCTCAAAGAACGCAGCAAGCGTCACGTCGGGCTCAATATTATGAAAGAGCGCTCTTCGCGCATTGACGCTGCGGTGACGGTCGGCCCCGTGGATCCGGCTCTTTTTGCCAGCGGCACCACCGTTCGTTTGTTGATTTCTGCCGAAACGCGTAAAGAAGCTCATTTGTAAGAGTAGGAGTGCATCCATGCGCTTTGTGGTGATTTATCCCTTATTGCTGCTTTTTATCGTATTTCGCGGAATATGGCCTGCGTTTGACTCGAAAAAGGTGCGTCTGTGGCTGATCGCTTCCTTGATTCCCGGTGCGCTTTTTCCGGCTGTGGTGCGTTTTATCGGGGGCTCGATGGTGGCACCCGATTTGCCGTACTGGGTCGTCATCGTCGGGCAGTTCTGTCAGATGTACGTCTTTTGCTTGGGGGCAATTCTCGTCGCTCGCGAAGCCGTGAGCGTTCCTGCGCGTATTTTGGGGCTGCCTTTCCCTTGACTGGGGCGATGCACCAAGCTCACGGTAGCTATTTTTGCTTCGGCGGTGTTGCTCGATGCCTACGGTGTTTGGACGGCAGCTTACGATATGACGGTCAAACGCGTGAGCATTGCCGTCAAAAACTTGCCCGCCGAGCTCGAAGGCTTGACCATCGCGCAACTGTCTGACATTCATGTCTCAAGTCTGGTGCATCGCGATCGCGTACAAAAGATTGTCGACGCTACCAATGCATTAAAGCCCGACGTCGTTTTGATCACGGGCGACTTTGTCGACGGTGAAGTGGACAAACGCGGCCCCGATTTGCAACCCTTGACCCAACTCAAAGCACCTTTGGGCGTGTGGGGCGTATTGGGCAATCATGAATACTATGTCGACTACGAAGGTTGGCGTACGTTCTTGCCGACACTCAATATCGGAATGCTTTATAACGCGCACACGGTCTTGACGAAAAACGGCGCAAGCTTTACAGTTGCGGGTCTTTTGGATCCGATGGCTGAGCGCTACGGGTTGGAGTTGCCCGATTTGAACAAAGCGTTGGCAGGAGCCCCCGAGACGGATTTGACGATACTGTTGTCGCATCAGCCTAAGTGGGCGCAAAAGTATGTGAACCAAGCGCAGTTGATGCTCTCGGGCCACACGCACGGTGCGCAGGTTTGGCCCTTGCGCCCGGTGGTATCCGAACTCAATTCGGGGTTTGTCGAGGGGTTATACCCCGTGACGGATGACAAGACCGGCGCTAAACTTCAGCTTTACGTCAATCCCGGCATTGACGTTTGGAACGGATTTGTATTGAGAATCGGCACGCGAGGCGAGATC
This sequence comes from Sutterellaceae bacterium, assembly GCA_030531135.1. GTDB lineage: Bacteria > Pseudomonadota > Gammaproteobacteria > Burkholderiales > Burkholderiaceae_F > Duodenibacillus. The sequence goes on from JAUNOJ010000010.1 coordinate 14,701, forward strand.
ACGCTCTTGACGCTGACTCGCGAAAAAAATAAATGAAGGTTTGACCTCTATGCAAAATATAGCTTTGCTCGGCGCCACAGGCTCTATCGGCAGCAGCGCCCTGGATGTGATTTCTCGCTATCCCGATCGTTTTAACGTTCAGGCACTGACTTGCGGCAACAACTACAAGAAACTGGCCAACCTCGCAGCCGTTTGGCGTCCCGAAGTGGTGGCCATTGCCGAGGAGTCGCTCTACAAGCCCTTGATGACCGAATTGGCCAACGCAGGCGTGACGACCGTGCGCGTGGAAGCCGGCAACGATGCCATGGCTGCCATTGCCGCCGACAGCGAAGTCGATACGGTGATCTCTGCCATTGTGGGGGCCGTGGGAGCCATTTCGACTTTTGCGGCCGTCGGTGCCGGCAAACGGACTTTGATTGCCAACAAGGAAAGTATTGTCTGCGGCGGCGATGTTCTGATGAATTTGGCCAAGGAAAAGGGCGCCACGATTTTGCCGGTCGACAGCGAACACAATGCCGTGTTCCAATGTTTGGAAAATGCGCCCGAAGAAGAGCGAGCCAAAGCCAAGGTATGGCTGACCTGCTCGGGCGGACCTTTTCACGCCAAAAAAGACATCGATCTCAAAACCGTGACGCCTGCACAAGCTTTGGCGCATCCGACATGGAACATGGGCAAAAAGATTTCGATCGACTCGGCCACGTTGATGAATAAGGGGCTCGAAGTCATCGAAGCGCACCATCTTTTCAATAAACCTGCCGAACAAATCGGTGTGGTGATCCATCCGCAGTCCATCGTTCACTCCATGGTGGAGTATGCCGACGGTGCCGTCATCGCTCAGTTGGGCAGTCCCGACATGCGTCTGCCCATTTCCTATTGCATGGGCTATCCGGAGCGCTTGGACGGGGAAGTCGAGACGCTTGACTTTGCCAAGGCCATGAATCTGACGTTCGAAGCACCCGATATGGAGCGCTTCCCGCAGTTGGGCTTGGCCTTTGATGCGATTCGCGAGGGCGGCATGGCAAGCATTGTTCTCAATGCCGCCAACGAAATCGGCGTCGAAGCCTTCTTGGAAGAAAAAATTGCCTTTACCGACATTGCCAAACTTTGTACGGTCATGATGGGCAAAATCACGGGCGAAATGCCGCAGGCATTGGACGACATTTTGGCGGTGGACGCTATGGTGCGCGAAAAGTCGCGTGCTTGGGTGGCAAAGAAAGCCAAGTAAACATTGCTTGGAACCGATTGCTGCGCCGCAAGTTTCAGAGCCTGACTTGCGGCGTTTTTGCGTGTGATCTGCATGCGATATCTCGTGTGCACGATAAGGGATTGATCTCCAAATGAGGGGGTTCGGGTGTTTTTGAACCCTATATGTAGTGGTTTTCAAACGAAGAGAATACATCTTCGACATATAAGGGTAAATACTGAATTTCTCCAAATTGCCCGATCATCGGGGCAAGACGCAAGATTGTCGGATTTATTCGAAAACAGGGGTATTGCGCTTTGAAAACTCTTTCGTAGAATACACAAACCTTTGTGAACACTCGGCAAAAAATACCTATATGGTGTGCCGGGTGTTTTTTCGCGAAAGACTCAACCCAAGAAACCAATGAAAACAAGGGTTTGCGCGCGATCACTTCAGTCATTTACAGATATTGCGAGAACAACAGATGCTTAAGGTCGTTAAAAAAGACAACTCCATCGAAAAGTACGATGCCGAGAAGATCATTTCCGCTGTCAAGAAAGCGGCATTTCGTTGCGACAAGATCATTGACACCAATCACTTGGAACAGATCGCCGACGAAGTCCACAGCCGCTTGATGGCGCGCGAATCCGTGACCGTGGCCGAGTTGCATGAACTCGTGATTGCGGTGTTGGCTTTCTTGCAATACAAGGACGTGGCAGACGCCTACGCCGAATATCGCTACTACAAGCAGACCTACGCCAAGACGTTCGAACAGTTGCGTCAGGACGCCGACGACGTGTTGCGTCTGGGCGATCGTGAAAATGCCAACTTCGACAGCTCTTTGGTTTCCACCAAGGGTAGCCTCATCAAGGGCTACCTCACCAAGAGTCTCTACAAGCAGTTCTACCTTTCGGGACGCGAAAAGGAATTGATCGAGCGCGGCGACATCTATATTCACGATTTGCGCGACATGATTCTGGGTTGCATCAACTGCTGCCTCTTTGACATCGGTCATGTCTTAAAGGGCGGCTTTGAAATGAGTAACGTCCAGTACTCCGAACCCAAAACGGTGTTAAGCGCTCTGCAGGTGATCGGCGACATTACGCTGGTTGCCACCGCTCAACAGTTCGGCGGCTTTACCCTGGCCGAACTCGACAAGGTTTTGTTGCCTTACGCATTAAAGAGCGAACGTGCCGCTTTGGAAAAGTACATTTCCATGGGTTTGGACGAAGACCGTGCATTGGAATTTGCCGGCAAGGACGTCGTGCGCGAACTCGAACAGGGCTTCCAGTCGTTGGAATTGAAACTCAATACCGTGCCTTGCAGCCGCGGCGATTTTGCCTTTACGACGATTACTTTCGGTCAGTGGAATGCCGACAAGTTTGACGAACGCGAAAAGCGTTGGCTTTACATGATCGGCAAGATCATGCTTCAGGTGCGTCGCAACGGCCACGGCAAAGATCACAAGCCCGTGGTGTTTCCCAAGCTCGTGTTCCTCTACGACGAAAAGCAGATCGCAGCC
>JAUNOJ010000224.1 GCA_030531135.1 Sutterellaceae bacterium
CGGGAAGCTCTGCGGATGCATGACGATTCTGTCCACACCCTTGGTGAGGAGTACGTCGTGGGCCATGGCTTCTGCCTGCTCATACTCTTCAGGCATCACGGGCCAGGCAACACCGGCCACCACTCGCTTTTGATCGTTTACCGGGCACACGCCCAAACGCAACTCGGGCATGGCGTCTTCACTAGCCGTGCCGCCCGGCACAAAGAGTGCAATCGAGGCAATGACCGACTTGGGATCGTGCCCCATGGTGGTCACAAACTCGACCAAAGACTTCACGGTCCAAACGCGCATGGCCGCTTCGCTTTGGCGCCATGCAGTAAAAAACGCGCAAGCCGGTTGCACTTCAAACACCGAGCCGATCATGGTCATTTCCAAGAGATCGTGCGCATCCAAACAGAATTCCATCTGACCGCGTGCACGCTCGGGCAAGTTTTCCATCGGATCGCGGAAAAGCTCGCAAGCCCTTTTGGCTTTGACAAGGCAGGCCAAATAGCGCGTATCGGCAAAGTCGGATACCGGGGGCTTCGTGACAATCGAGCGGATGTCGACAACTTTGTCAGCCGAAGTACGCAAGCGATTCAGTAGTGAGCGCACATCGGTTAACGATTCCGGAATGTTTTCGGCCGAAAACATGACATTGCCGATCACGACTTCGGACTTGGCACCGCACAAATGCTTTTGCACCGAACCTGCCAATTCTTCCAAAACCTCGGCTTCAATCACGCCCGTGAAGTTTCTGTAGCGGCTCCACGCCATCACGGGAATGAGCATCAAAAGCGCTGCGCCTTCATGGTCGACCACGCTTTGCGCACAGTCTTCGGCGATGGCCAAAAGCTGTTCGTAAGCGGGCGGCCGATCATCTTTTAATAGGCTCAAAGCCGCTTCCAATTCCGTATCGTCGCCCGCATCTAAGGCCTGCGTGCACATTTCGAGCAGGCGGTTTTCGAGCGCTTCGTCTTCAAGGCGAGAGCTCGATTCCAACAAAAGAGAGGCGAGGCGTTCATACTCGTAACGAGAAAGATCAAGCTTGCGAGAGGACTTGGTAACGGACTTGGTTGTGGTCATGAAAGATGCAAATGCCAAAAGCAAAATAAAGCGAAATCGCAAACGATATTTTGCCCCGAAAGAAGGCAAAAATCGCAAGGATTTTCAAAGAATCGTAGAGTGTAGCGAATATTGCAAAGGTTGCCAAAAATTCGCCTCAAAATCATTGGTGACAAATCGTTCGAAAAGGGCGCAAAGTCAAGCGTTGCCATAGGGGTGCATGCTAGAATGCGAGCGCTTTATCTATGAAATAAAGAGGCTTGGTGAGAATGCCTTCTGCCGGCAACGCTTGTCGTCTGTCGGGGCGGAAAGCGCTCTCACGAGTCCTGTAATCCTACAATTGAGTTTGCATTTGCATGGACAATATTCGTAATTTTTCAATCATTGCGCACATCGACCACGGTAAATCCACCTTGGCCGATCGTCTGATTCAGCGCTGCGGGGGCCTTTCCGATCGCGAAATGAGCGAGCAGGTCTTGGACAGCATGGATCTTGAGCGCGAACGCGGCATCACCATCAAGGCTCAAACGGCCAGTCTCAAATACAAAGCCAAAGACGGCAAAGTCTATGAGCTCAATTTGATCGACACGCCGGGGCACGTCGACTTTTCTTACGAAGTGAGCCGCTCGCTTTCTGCTTGCGAAGGCGCATTGCTTGTGGTTGACGCGAGCCAAGGTGTGGAAGCCCAGACGGTGGCCAACTGCTACACGGCCATTGACTTGGGCGTGGAAGTCGTGCCGGTTTTAAACAAGATGGACTTGGCAAGCGCCAACCCGGACGCCGCCAAAGAAGAAATCGAGGACGTGATCGGCATTGACGCCACCGACGCCGTGCTTTGCTCGGCCAAGACCGGTTTGGGGATCGACGATATCTTAGAGAGAATCGTGACCGACATTCCGGCTCCGGTGGGTGATGAAAACGCACCGCTTCAGGCTTTGATCATCGACAGCTGGTTCGATAACTATGTCGGCATCGTCACTTTGGTGCGCGTGGTCAACAGCGTCATCCGTCCCAAGGACAAGGTGAAGTTGATGGCTTCCGGCGCCACCCACTTGGTCGAACAAGTCGGTGTCTTTACCCCCAAGGCCAAGCAGCGCGACTGCTTAAAGCCCGGCGAAGTGGGTTTTGTGGTTTCGGGTATCAAGGAACTCAAAGACGCACGCGTGGGCGATACGTTCACGTCGGTGACGAACTCTGCCACCGAACCCTTGCCCGGCTTTAAAGAAGTCAAACCTCAGGTGTTTGCCGGTCTTTATCCGGTCGAATCCAATCAGTACGACGCATTGCGCGAAGCACTGATGAAGTTGCAGTTAAACGACGCTGCGCTTCAGTTCGAACCCGAAGTGTCTCAGGCGTTGGGGTTCGGATTCCGCGCGGGCTTCTTGGGTCTTTTGCACATGGACATCGTGCAGGAGCGCTTGGAGCGCGAGTACGACATGGACTTGATCACCACGGCGCCGAGCGTCGTGTACGAAGTGCTCATGACCAACGGCGACGTGATTCGCGTGGAAAATCCGAGCAAGCTGCCGCCGATGGACAAGATTGCCGAAATTCGCGAACCGATCGATACCGTCACGATCTTTGTGCCCAACGACTACGTGGGCGCGGTGATGAAGCTCTGCCAAGAAAAGCGCGGCACTCAGATCAATCTGGCCTACCATGGTCGCCAGGTGCATTTGACTTACGAGTTGCCTTTGGCAGAAATCGTGCTCGACTTCTTCGATCGCATGAAGTCCATTACCCGCGGTTACGCTTCCATGGATTATGAATTCAAGGAATATCGCGCTTCCGACGTGGTCAAGGTCGACATGCTCATTAACGGCGACAGGGTCGACGCGTTAAGTTCCATCGTGCACCGTCAAAACGCCGTTTTCCGCGGTCGCGAAATCGTCACGCGCTTGCGCTCCCTGATTCCGCGTCAGATGTATGACGTGGCGATTCAAGCGGCAATCGGCGCCAACGTCATTGCTCGCGAAAACGTCAAGGCTTTGCGTAAGAACGTTTTGGCCAAGTGCTACGGCGGCGACATCACGCGTAAGAAGAAGCTTTTGGAAAAGCAAAAGGCCGGTAAAAAGCGCATGAAGCAGGTGGGTAGTGTGGAAATTCCGCAGGAAGCCTTCTTGGCCATTTTGCAGGTGGACGATAAGTAAAAATCGACAAAGCGCTCTCTTGAGACTTCAAGGAGCGCTCAACTCTTTTTCTTGATAGAAAAAATGAACTTTGCTCTCATTTTATTTTTAGCAACCGTCATCACCGGTGTGATGTGGGCTTGGGATCGCTACAGCCTCAAAGCCAAGCGCAAGGCCGTGGCCGATATGCATGCCCGCGAGTTTGAAGCCGCCAACCGCGAAGCTATCGATCGCGGTGAAAAAGCGGTGATCGATACCCGCAACGCCATGTATGCCAAGGA
>JAUNOJ010000225.1 GCA_030531135.1 Sutterellaceae bacterium
GAACGTCACAAAAGTCGAAACTGTATTCGTCGGCAGTGCACATTTTAGCCAGTTGCCGCACTTCTTCGAGTGCTTCTCGAATGCCGGGGCGATCGGGCAACTCTTTTTCCAACACGTCAAGCACCGATTCGTCGCCGAAGTTGCGTACCAGCGTTTGCAGAGCCGCTTGCGTTTCTTCGTCAAAATCGACCGAGGCTTGCGCCAGCGCGACCGGATCCTTCATGCGAAGCGCGCGCACGAGTGCATGAATGCTTGCTTCCGACGGGTTATCCCCCACCAAAGCGCGCAACACACCCGTGTGCCCGATGTCGATATGTACCGGAGAGACGCCAAGCTTACGCAAAGTGGCCACAGCCAGCGTCATGATTTCTGCGTCGGCCTCAATGCCCGAGACGCCGAAAAGTTCGGCACCGGCCACCACCGGCTCGCGAGAAGCCAAGGGGTGCATGGGACGCGCATGAATGCAGCTGCCCGCATAACACAAGCGAGACACGCCGCTGCGATTGAGAATATGCGCATCGATGCGCGCCGCCTGCGGCGTCATGTCGGCACGAAGTCCGATCATGCGCCCGCCCGCCTGATCCATGAACTTAAACGTGTTGTTGTCAAGGTCGCTACCGCTGCCCGTTAGAAGCGAGTCGACAAACTCGATCATGGGCGGCTGCACGAGTTCAAACCCGTGACTGACAAACAAATCCAAGGTGTCGCGACGCAGTTTTTCCAGCGTTCTGGCCTGCTGCGGCAAAATATCCGCGAAATTATCGGGAATTAACCAATTTGCCATTTTCTTCTTTAATTAGACGAGGCTCATCACGCCCCAAACAACTGCCAAACCGATCACGACGACCGTCATAGCAAAACGCCTGACGGTTGCCGGATCCATCGCGGCAATGCGACGAAGCGCTTCTTGCCAGCTTTCGGGCGAAATCAAAGGCATCAAACCCTCAAAAATCGCCATAAAGCCCAAAGCCAAAAGAATGGTTTTCACTCAAAGCTCTCCGAAAAGCCGCTTGCATTACTTTTCTTTGGAACTCTTCAAGTAGTCGAAGAATTCGCCCGAACCGTCCAACACGATCATGTCGGTGGGCTTGCCGAAACTTTCACGATAGGCCTCGATATTGCGATAAAAACGCGCAAATTCGGGATTCTTTTCAAAGCTTGCGGCATAGATTTCGTTAGCCGCCGCATCGCCTTCGCCCTTGATGGACTGCGCTTGACGATAGGCTTCGGCCATAATCACTTCCTTCTGGCGATCGGCATCGGCACGAATCTTTTCGGCTTCGGCCGCACCCTTGCTGCGTTCTTCGCTTGCCACACGCTTACGTTCGGCTTCCATACGGCGATAGACGGACTCGGAAATTTCCGGCGTAAAGTCCACGCGCTTTAAGCGCACGTCGACGACTTCAATACCGTAGTCCGACACGCGTGCCTGCAAGTTCGTTTTGATTTCTTCCATGGCACGATCGCGTTCGCGAGACGTGATTTCGTTCACGGTTCTGCGGTTGACGGCCTGGTTCAAAACATCGCGCAACAAAGCTGCCACGCGATCGTCGGCGGCGCGTTCGCTACCCAAGAACGACACCCAGTAAGAGCGCGGGTTGGTGACGCGCCACTTCACGAAGCTGTCGATCAACAAGTTTTTCTTTTCGCTCGTTTGCACCAAATCGGCCGTGGGGGTATCCAAGGTCAAAATGCGCTTTTCAAGATAAACGACGTTTTGAAGCGGGGCCGGCAACTTAAAGTACAAGCCCGGTTCGCTTTTGACTTCACGCAATTCGCCCAAAGCAAAGACAAGCGCATGTTCGCGTTCGCCCACGGTATAGATACAAAGCTGCGCGGCACCGACAACAACGGCCAACGCAACCAAAAGAGAGGTCAATTTCTTCATTTGTTTTTCTCCCTAAATTAGCGGCTGCGATAGCGCATGTAGTTGCTGGTATCAAGATCGACCGGTCCGTTGGTCGTGGCCGGCGCCGTCGTCACGGGTTGTGTCACCGTGCTCGTCGTTGCGGCCGGCGTTTCAACCTTGGTCTTGGGGGCACTTTGTTCCAGCAGTTTTTCAAACGGGAGATAAAGCAAGTTGCTGCCCGACTTGCTTTCCACCAACACCTTCTTGGTGTTGGAGTAAATATCCTTCATCGCATCGATATACAAACGATCGCGCGTGACCTGCGGGGCCTTTTCGTATTCGGCCAAAACCTTGGAGAAGCGCTCGGCGTCACCGGTGGCGTTTTCCACCACGCGCGCCTTATAACCTTCGGCTTCCTGCGTCAAACGGGAAGCCAAACCGCGCGCGGCCGGAACCACGGCGTTGGCATAGGCCTGACCTTCGTTGATCTGACGTTCGCGATCCTGGCCTGCCTTGACGGCATCGTTAAAGGCAGCCTGCACCTGTTGCGGGGGCTGTGCGTTTTGAATGGCCACACTCATGACTTCGATACCCGTTTCATAGCGATCGAGCATCTGCTGCATGATCTGACGCACGCTTTCGGCAATTTCCTGCTTGCTTTCAAAGAGCACCGAGTCCATGGTCTTGCGACCCACGACTTCGCGCATGGCGCTTTCGGCGGCACCGAAAACGGACGCATCCGGATCGCGCGTTCTAAAGAGGAAGTCCTTGGCCTGATGCGGCTTAATACGATACTGAACGTTAAACATCACGTCAACGATGTTTTCATCGTCAGTGAGCATCAAGGCTTCGCTCAAGCGCTGCGAGCCGCCGCGAATGCCGATTTCGGCCTTTCTGACACTACTCACATCCACGATTTCCACGTCCTGAATCGGCCAGGGCATGCGCCAGTTGATACCCGCGGCGCTGTCTTGCGTGTAACGACCGAAAGTGGTCACCACACCCACCTGACCTTCGGGCACAATATAGATACCCGTGGCGGCCCAACCGACGACAAGCGCACCTACCACAAGCGCCAAGCTCTTCATCGAGAAGTTGATGCCGTTGTTGTTGCGATTGTTATTGCGGTGACGCGGCGGCGGAGGCGGCGGAACGTTACCCGAGTCGCGGTCGTCGCGATCGAAAACGGAATCCGAGCGATTGTCTCGCGCGTCTTCGTAATTGTCGTTCGTACGATCATCGCGATCCTGATTCCACTGAGAGCGGTTGTCGTTTTTCTTGCCGCCCGTGCCGAGCAACTGACCGATAGCGTTGTTAAAGTCGTCCCAGAGCTGATCCAGGTCGCTGCCCTTGGCTTTGCGATCCCGATTGTCGTTACGATTGTCCCAATCGTCGTTGCGGCGATCGTCGTCGCGATCGTTCTGATTGTCGTTTTCGGGTCTTGTTTGATTGGCATTGCCTTCGTCATTTTGCGAAGGTTTGCGGCCCCATTGCGGGTCGTTTAAAGACATGAAAGCGTTTCCCTAAAATATCGATATTTTGAAATTTCGTTTCTTTTCGTCAGCCGAAAAAAG
>JAUNOJ010000011.1 GCA_030531135.1 Sutterellaceae bacterium
TTCCTTATTGTTCTGCGTCGTAAAAGCGAGAGGTGCTGCGCTTGTCTTTGTGCGCATCTTTACGAGGCTTGTCGCGACCTTCGAACTTGCGCTCGCGCCGCTCGCGGCCCTCGTGTCCTTGCGCTTGATTTTCTTCAAAACTTTTCTTCGGACGATCGCGTCGAACAGTGACGTTCCTGCCCTTGATGGTGGTGTTGCGCATGGCTTCGATCACGGCGTTGGCTACCGGTGCATCGACTTCGACCAGCGAGAAGCGCTCCAGAATTTCAATGGCGCCGATACGTTTGCTGGCAATGCCGGCTTCGTTGGCAATGGCGCCGACGATGTCGCCGGGGCGAACCCCCATGTCACGACCGGCTCCGATAAACAAACGCGTCATGCCTTCTTCGGGAGCGCGACCGGCTCTGCTTTCGCGCGGTTCGCGCTTTTTGCGTTCAAAGGGCGAAGCCACCGGAATTTCGGTGTCGTCGTCTTCGCCGCGCGAGAGTTTGTCGGCCAGGGCAATCGAAGCGCAAGCGATGTCAAAAAGGTCGAACTCGTCGCCTAACTGATCGATCACGACGCGGAAGCGCTCAAAATCGCCCGCTAACAATTCTTCTTTGATTGCAGAGCGCGTCAATTCCAAGCGCTTGGCGCGCACGTCGGTCACGCTCGGCACGCTTCGAACATCAATCTTGGCCTTGGTGATGTTTTCCACGGCACGAAGACGGCGGTATTCGCGCGGCTCCAACACCGTGATGGCAAGCCCCGAGCGACCGGCGCGACCCGTTCGCCCAATACGATGCACATACGTTTCCAAAGAAGCGGGAATACCGAAATTGATCACATGCGTGACGTTTTCCAAGTCGATGCCGCGTGCGGCGACGTCGGTGGCCACAATCACTTCGATGGCGCCCGTTTTGGCGCGTTTCATCACGCGATCGCGACTGGCTTGATCAAGCCCGCCGTGCAGTGCTTCGACGGCAAAGCCGCGGCTGCGCAAGGCTTCCGTGACTTCGTCGACTTCCACTCGGGTGCGGGCAAAGCAGATGGCAAGCTCCGCACTTTCCACATCCAAAATACGTCCCAAAGCAGCCAAGCGGTGGTTGCGTCCTACAACGTAAGCGACCTGCGGCACTCTCGGCGTCTGGCCTTCGGCAGCAGAGCGACGAATGACGATGTGCTCGGGGTTGTTGAGGTGGTTTTTAGCAATGGCTTCGATGCGATCGGGCAACGTAGCCGAAAAAAGCGCCGTCTGGTGGTTTTCTGGCAAAGATGAAAGGATGGCTTCGAGTTCGTCGGCAAAGCCCATATCGAGCATTTCGTCGGCCTCGTCAAGCACCAAAGCCTTAATATCGGACAACTCGAGTGTGCCTCGATTGATATGATCAAGCGCACGTCCCGGGGTGGCCACGACAGCATGCACGCCTCGCTTTAAAAGACGAATCTGACGGCCGTATTCCTGGCCGCCGTAGATAGGCGCAACTTCGATACCGAGGTTTTTGCCGAAAGAAATAAAGCTTTCGCACACTTGCAGGCAAAGTTCGCGGGTGGGCGTCAAAACGAGCACTTGGGGTTTGTCGGCTCGGTGGCCTGCGATGTGGCGTTCGATCAACGGCAGGGCAAAAGCGGCGGTTTTGCCGGTGCCGGTTGCCGCTTGTCCGAGCACATCGCGCCCGGATAATAATGTGGGGATTGCCGCCATTTGGATCGGCGTCGGTTCTTCAAAGCCGAGATCGGTCAGAGCAGCGGCAAGCTCGGGACAAAGGCCGAGCGCGGTAAAAGCATTGGACATAGCGAAAATAATTGTAAATCTCAAAAAGGATATAAGCGAAAAGGTTCGCCCTCAGTGTGCGCTTTTTCAGTGCAACACTGTGCGAACCTTTTTCTTATGGGTGAATCAAAACTTGTTTGACCTCACCCGATGTGTTTGCGTCAAGCAAACGAATTAAGCTGCGGGAGCTGCTTCAGCACCGGCTGCAGGGGCGTCTTCACCACCGATGGTCGTCACGGTTGCGACGGGCATTTCGGGGTCGACGGCGGCCACGCCTTCGGGCAACTTCAAGTCGGCAACGCGCAAGGTCGTCTGGCTGGTCATGCCGGACATGTCCACATCGACGAATTCAGGCAAATCCTTGGGCAAGCAGGTCACTTCGATGGAGCTGATCAAGTGGCTGATGAAGCCCTTGTCGATCTTAACAGCGGGGCTGTTTTCGTCGCCGAAGAAGTGCAGCGGCACGCGCATCGTCACGTTGCTGTTGGCGTCAATACGCTGGAAGTCGCAGTGCAACACCAAGTTCTTGTAGGGGTGCATCTGGAAGGCGCGCAAAACAACGAGTTCTTCCTTGCCGTCAAGTTCCATCGTCAGAATGGAAGAGTGGAACTTTTCCTTCTGCAATGCGTAGTAGATTTCGTTGTGGTCGAGTTCAACGGCCGTAGCGGCAACGTTGTTACCGTAAACGATTGCAGGGGTCTTGGCTTCGCGGCGCAGGCGGCGGCTCGCACTCGTGCCCTGCGACTTGCGGGAAGTGGCGACGAATTTCATGGGTTTTACTCCAAAAAGTATGAATCAAAAAAGGCTCGCGGCCGCGACCAGCCGCGAGTCGTATACAACTAAAAAGTTTGTTTTACTCGTTGAACAGTGCGCTCACCGAGTCTTCGCGTGCAATACGCGAAATCGTTTCACCCACCAAAGGTGCGCAGCTCAGCTGACGAATCTTCGTGCAGGCTTGGGCTTCGGGACGCAGCGGAATGGTGTCGGTCACGACCACTTCGTCCAAAGCCGAATTCTGGATGCGTTCGATGGCGCTGCCGGAGAACACCGGGTGTGCGGCATAGGCCAAAACGCGATTGGCACCGCGCTCCTTCAAAGCGGCGGCAGCGTTACAAAGAGTACCGGCCGTATCGACGATGTCGTCGGTAATGACGCAGGTGCGACCCTTGACTTCACCGATGATGTTCATAATTTCGGCAACGTTGGCACGCGGGCGACGCTTGTCGATAATGGCAAGATCGACACCGAGTTCCTTGGCCATTGCACGAGCGCGAACCACGCCGCCCACGTCCGGGGACACGACCATGAGATCGGGGTACTGGTGGCTCAACAGGTCGCTCAAGAGCACGGGGGTCGAATAAATATTATCGACCGGAACGTCAAAGAAGCCCTGAATCTGGTCGGCATGCAAGTCCATCGTCAAAACGCGATCCACACCCACGCTCTGCAGCATGTTGGCAACGACCTTGGCGGAAATGGCCACGCGCGTGGAACGCGGACGGCGATCCTGGCGAGCATAACCGTAGTAGGGCATCACTGCCGTGATACGACGAGCCGAAGCGCGGCGAAGCGCATCGGTCATAATCATCAGTTCCATCAAGTTGTCGTTGGTGGGAGCGCAGGTGCTTTGCAACACAAAAGCGTCGCAACCGCGGACGTTTTCGTTGATCTCAACCATCACTTCGCCGTCGGAGAAGCGATTGACCGTGGCGCGGCCGAGCGGGATGTTCAAATACTGTGCCACAGCTTGGGCAAGCTTGGGATTGGCGTTGCCTGAGAAGACCTTCAGACTGTCCGAAACCATGATTTTTTATCTCTTTGCTTTTTTGTCGAAGCCTTAAAGCTTCAACCGTTTTAATCATTGCGACATCGATCTGCTCGAATAAGCGAACCAGACAGATAAAAGTCGCTCCAACACGAAAGGGGAGCTTTGGTAAAAACTCCCCGAATTTCAATGTGGCAGGGGTGGAAGGATTCGAACCTTCGCATACCGGAATCAAAATCCGGTGCCTTAACCGCTTGGCGACACCCCTGTCGAAAACCGTGTTAATTGTAACCGATCAAGTCCTTATCTCAAAGAGTTGCTTTCAATTCTTTTTCGAAAGGATGTTCCGAAAGGTTTTTGAAAGCATATCCCCGCATCCCGGCGGGAGTATTCTTCAATTTTTCCTGTGCTTGCTCTTGCGAACTCGCCCAGGCAAAGACCGCCGATCCCGAGCCCGTCATGCGAGCTTCGCTTCCTAGTGCATCCAAAGCCGTTTGAATACGAGGATTGACTCGTACCGCCACCGCTTGCAGATCGTTTTTTCCCGGCAATTCGGGCCACCGAAGTCGGATCTGATCGGAAAGGAGGGCTATTTTCAAGGATTTTGTATCTCTTGTCAAGTCCGGATCGCGAAAAATTAGCTGTGTCGAGGTCGGTGTCTCGGGCATGATCATTGCCCAATGGCTTTCCGGCACTTCGATTTTTTCCAAAACATTGCCAGTTCCCCGGGCCAAGGCACTCGTTCCGAAAATAAAAAACGGGACGTCTGCTCCGAGTCGATTTCCCAATTTCATCAATCGTTCGTTGGTGAGACCGAGATTCCAAAGGCGGTTTAACGCCATTAAAGTCGTTGCGCAGTCGCTCGATCCCCCTCCCAAACCCGCTCCGCTCGGAATGCGTTTTTTGACATCGATCTTGGCGCCTAAGGTGCAACCGGTTTCTTCCTGTAATAGTTTTGCGGCTCTGACGCACAAATCTTGATTTACGTCGCCCACAACATCGCCCGTGCGCACGATTTCGGGTTCGGACAGTATTTCGAAGGTCAGAGTGTCGATCAAGTCCACCAAAACGAAAATGGACTCCAACAGATGCATGCCGTCGTCACGACGGCCCGTGACGTGCAAAAAGAGATTGAATTTGGCCGGAGCCGAAAACGTATAAGCAGATGTTGCATCAGGCACGATTTACTCCTTGTCGACAGTCAGCGTCACCGTTGTGCCGGCGTAGAGAGATTGAAGCGCTGTGGCGGCAACAACTGCGGCCGAGCCGTCTTCGTGGCGCCGACGCACGACGATGCGCCAACCGGCTTGCTCAAACGTGTTTTCATCCACGTAGACAAAGCGCGTCTCGTATTGAGGGCGCCCCGTGAGCCAGTTTTGCAACATTTCTACGGGCAACGCCAATCCCACGGTTTTGTGCATCAAGTCTTGCGCGGAAGCAGCGCTTGCGACGACTTCTTCGCCCTTTAAAAGCCTTGCGCCCTTGGCATCGATTTCCACTTGTGCCAGGATGCCGTACAAGGGCGTCATCAAATCCAATGTGGACGTTTGTGCTCCCACGCGATAGCGATAGCGCCCCGATAAAGATTCGGTTTTGCCGCCGCGCTCGAATTTGCCGGAAAAACGCCCCGAAAAATATTGCGTCGTGTCTTTGGGCAGTGTCGAGCAACCCGAAAGCGCCAATAGGGCCAAAGACAGGCTTGCCGTAAGCAGTGTGCGACGATTTGTTTGCATGCGGGCCTCAAGAAGGTTTAGGGCTTGATTTCAAACGCTTGCAGCAGACGTTTGGCCTGTTCGTTATCGGGTTCGCCTTCCAAAACCGAGCGCACCACGGCTTCACCCTGACGCATCTTGCCGCGAACGAATAAAACCTCGGCCAAGTGCAGCGCGATTTCCACGTCGCTCGGGGACGTATCTTGAGCTTGTGTCAAAAGCTTTTCGGCTTCTTCGTCCTTGCCTTGCAAGTGACGCAACCACCCCAAAGAGTCCATCACGTAGGCATTGTTGCCGCCCGACAAATCCATGGCCTTTAAAATCATCTTTTCGGCTTGACGCAGATTCATGCCGCGGGCAATCCACAGATAACCCAAGGAGTTATAGCCGTTGTAGTTGTCGGGATTAAGCTTGATAAAGCGGCGCAAAAGCGCTTCGCACTGATCGACTTTGTTTAATTCTTCGGCTAAGCGCGCCGCTTGGTAGAGCATTTCCGAGTCTTCCGGAATCAAGTCGAGCGTTTCGATCATGACTTCGAGCGCTTGTTCTTTATGGTCTTTTTGCAACAGCAGTTTGGCGCAACTTTGTGCAAAACCGGCTTTTTGCAGTTTGTCCTCGGTGCGGATGTTGCGCAACACCGTGCAGGCCTCGTCGATGCGGTTGGCGTTAGCCAAAAGCTCGGCTTCTTTTAAACGTGCGGCCTGATACTGTTCGCCCGCTTCGACCTTGTGCAACCAGTCGATGGCCAATTCCCGGTGGCCTTGACTTAATTTCACCATCCCCAAACGCACGTAGGCGGCGTCGGGTGTTAAACCCATGGCGGGCTTTTTGGCGATTTCGACCAAATACTTTTTGTAGTAAAGCTCGGCCTTGTCATAAAGGCGACCTTCTTCGGCAATCATGCCGATGATCAGAAGCACGCGCGGATTGTCTTTCATGGCCGAGTCGATTTTCGCGAGTTCTTTTTCGAGCTTGTCGGCTTCGCCCGTGCGCAACAACGACTTGGCATAGGACAGTCGCACCTGATGACTGTTGGGGTGGTCTTTCAAATAGCTTTCCAGACGCTTGGAAGCCGCCTTGGGATCAAGCGCGAATTCGTAATCGGCCCCTTGAATCAAAATGTGGGGATTGTCCGGCGTGAGCTCAATTGCGCGAATACCGTGCTCTTTGGCTTTTTCGCCCATTTTGGCTTGTTGGGCGACGGAGGCCAACATCAGTTGCACGCTCGAAGTTTCGGCGTAGGGCTTGGCCAGAACGGAGAAATATTCATAAAAGCGCGATTTTTCCTTCAAACTCGAGCCGATATGAGAAATTTCTTCCAAAAGCGGTTCGGGATCGGAGGCTTCGGCAAGGAGGTCTTTGGCAATGCCTTGCGCTTCGTCAAACTTGCCTTCGGTGAAGTATTGGCTCACACGCGTAAAACGCGCACGTTCGTTGTCGGGATCGAGTTTGTTCCAAAGCGCGAGTGCTTTTTGTGCCTGTTCGTCGTTTTGCGCTTCTTCGGCCGTTTCCAAAGCTCGACGCGCCAATTCGGGATAGCCGCTCATTTCGGCGGCTGAAAAGAACTCGTTAAAGCCGCGTGTAGTGTTATTGCGTTGAATGGCGAGTTCTGCCGTCAAAACTTTGGCAAAAATGTCACGCGTCAAAACATGCGTTTGAGACGCGGCTTCTTCCATTTCCGGCGCGGCTTGCACGCAGGAAATCGGGCTCATCAAGGCAATGGCACAATAAACAGCGCAACACGAGGCGCTCGGGACAAAACGACTGAAAACTGACGACATATTCCAAGGTGTGGGTCACACGAAAGACCCCGAAACGAAATTTCAAGGGCAAAAACGAAGCAAACGACAAGTATAAGGGACGCCGCACGGACTCGGGGAGGGCGTTGCGATGCGTTACAATCGGCGCTGAGAGAGTTTACGGGTGGATAAACACCGCAATGACAAAATGCTGATTACTATTCTGTCGCGTTTCTGGGTGGCAGTCATCAAAAGCCTGCGCCACGTACCGATGCCTGTGAGAAATTGCATGGCTCGGGCTTTGGCGTGCCTGATGTGGGCGGCTTTGGCCGACAGACGACATGTGACACTGACAAATTTAAAGTTGTGCTTTCCCGACATGGGCGACGCCGAACGTGTGGCTTTAGCCAAGAAAGTCTATCGACGCTTGGCACGAGCTGCGCTCGATCACGGCGTGCTGTGGGCGGGGTCGCGCGAAGATATCGAAAACATGGTCAAATTCGAAGGACTCGAAAATCTGACCGAGCCCTATGCCAAGGGCGAACCCGTGATCGTGATTGCGCCGCACTTTATCGGATTGGACGCTGCAGGCATTGCCTTCAATTTACACGTGCGCGGTTGTTCGCTTTACCAAAGACAATCCAACCCGGTGTGGGATAAGGCTGCTTTACAAGGACGTCTTCGCTTTGCCGATCCGGTCTTGATCGCCAAAAGCGGTCGAGGCGAGGATTTGAAAGCCGTGATTCGCGCCATTCGCGACGGCATGCCGTTTTACTATCTGCCGGATATGGATCACGGGCGCAAAAACTCGATCTTTGTGCCCTTTTTCGGAACCCCCGCCGCAACCGTGCCGATGGTGAGTCGCTTGGCAAAGGTTACGCGCGCCAAAGTGCTTTTTTGCGTTTCCGAAATGACCGATTCCGGCTACGTGATTCATGTGTCTCAGGCTTGGGAAAACTTCCCGACCGAAAGCCCCGAAGCCGACACGCGGCACGTGACCGAACAACTCGAAAATTGGATTCAAAAATTGCCCGATCAATATTTGTGGACGCATCGCCGCTTTAAGACGCGTCCCGAGGGCGAACCTTCCGTCTATTGAGACTAAACGACAATGCAACGACAATTACGTTTTACCAAGATGCAGGGAGCGGGCAACGACTTTGTGATGGTCAATGCTTATGCGTCTCCCTTGGATTTGACAGTAGAAGACATCCGATACATTTGCGATCGACGTTTCGGCGTAGGGTGCGAGCAGATGCTGGTGGTGGAAAAGTCCGATTTGCCTGATGTGGACTTCAAATATCGCATTTTCAACCAGGATGGCGGCGAAGTGGAGATGTGCGGTAACGGCGCCCGATGCTTTGCCGTCTTTGTGCGCGACGAAGGGTTGACAGACAAAAAGACGATTCGCTGCGAAACGATGAAAGGCGTCATTGCACCGACGGTCGAAACTCAAACGTCCGTGACGGTCGATATGGGCGCGCCGCGCTTTAACCCCGAAGAAGTGGGCTTTATTCCGCAAGGTATTGCTGCTTTAACGCGTGCCGAGGATAAGCTCTATCAAATCAAGGCGGGCGGCGAAGACAACTGGGTGAGCATCGTTTCGATGGGCAATCCCCATGCCGTGAAACTCGTGGGCGATGCTGCAGAGGCCGCTGTTGCCGAAATCGGCGCCGATTTTCAAAAGCATCCGGCCTTTCCCCATCAGGTCAATGTCGGCTTTTTGCAAATCGTCGATCGCACGCACGTGAAGTTGCGCGTCTTTGAGCGCGGTGTGGGCGAAACCTTGGCTTGCGGCACCGGGGCGTGCGCTGCCGTTGTGGCAGGCATTCGTCGCGGGGCACTGGACAGTCGCGTGGAAGTCGAGATGGCGGGCGGCCGTTTGACCATTGCTTGGGCGGGCGAAGGTGAGAGCGTCTATTTGACGGGCCCGGCCGTGATTGTGTTTAAGGGTGAAATGACCTTGCCCTAAGCCGAACAAACAGATTCGAATTGAGAGAGAACGGAAATGATTGATGTTGTTTTGAAAAAAGGTAAAGAGCGCAGCCTGCTGCGCCGCCACCCCTGGGTGTATGACACGGCTGTGGCGCGCGTGACGGGTAAACCCGCTTTGGGCGAAACCGTTCGTGTGGTTTCGTTTGACGGACGCGCTTTGGGCACGGGCGCTTATTCGCCGGCTTCGACCCTGCGCGTTCGTATGTGGGATTTTGATGCTACGGTCGACGTAGACGATCCCGAATTTTTAGAGCGTCGCTTGGCCCACGCCGTCAAAGCGCGAGACTTTTTGCTTGAACGCACCGATGCCCGTCGTTTGGTGTTCGGCGAAGCCGACGGCATTCCCGGTTTGATTGTGGACAGTTACGGCGATTGGCTTGTGACACAGTTTCAAAGTGCCGGTGCCGAAGCCAAGCGCGATCTGATTGCCAAGAGCCTGATGAAAATTACCGGCGCGCGCGGCATTTTCGATCGCTCGGACGCAGCCACGCGACAACGCGAAGGTTTACAGATGCGTACCGGCGTTTTGGCCGGGGATGAGCCGCCCGCACTGATCGAAGTCGTTGAAGACGGCGTGAAGTACGGTGTCGATGTGCGCCTCGGTCACAAGACGGGCTTTTACGTCGATCAGCGCGAAAGCCGATTGTCCGCTCAAAAGATTGCCCAAGAATTCCGCCGTCAGACCGGGCGCGGTTTGCGAGCCTTGAATTGCTTTTGCTACACCGGCGGCTTTTCACTCGCGTTGATGAAGGGCGGCGCCGACGAAGTGGTGAGCGTGGACAGTTCTGCCGAGGCTTTGGCACGCGCCAGGGCCAATGCCGAATTAAACGGTTTTGATTTGTCTCGCATGACGTTTAAAGAAGCCGACGTGTTCGGATTTTTGCGCGAGCAGCGCGAGGCGGGCGAAACCTACGACTTGGTGATTCTTGATCCTCCGAAGTTTGCCTCGAGTCACTATCACGTCGAACGTGCGGCTCGTGCTTACAAGGACATCAATTTGAACGGTATGCGCTTGCTGCGCGCAGGCGGCCATCTTCTGAGCTTTTCGTGTTCGGGCGCCATTGATGTGGATCTTTTCCAAAAGATTTTGGCCGGTGCCGTGTTTGACGCAGGCCGCACCGCATGGGCCGTGGAGCGCTTCGGTGCCGGGTTCGATCACCCCCTCCTGATGACTTATCCCGAAGGCGAGTACTTAAAGGGCTTGCACTTGCTCATGCGAGACTAAAATACGCACCAAACAAACTTTGCAGAAACTTTCGCAGAGCTTTGCGGAAGTTTTTGCATTTTTAGGACTGAACAGAAAATGACGGAAAATTTTGATCCCTCGATGCCTGAACCCGATATTCCCGTGACCGTTTTGACGGGCTTTTTGGGTGCCGGCAAGACCACGTTGTTAAACCGCATTCTGCAAGAAAACCACAATCACAAGATTGCCGTGATTGAAAATGAATTCGGTCAGGAAGATATCGATAGCGATCTCTTGGTACAAAGCAAGGCCGAGCAGATCGTCACGATGAATAACGGCTGCATCTGTTGCACGATTCGCGGCGACCTTTCCCGCATCTTGACCGATTTGAGAATCAAGCGCGATCGCGGCGAAATTTCTTTCGACCGCGTGGTGATCGAAACCACGGGTGTGGCCAATCCGGGGCCCGTGTGTCAGACGTTTTTTATGGATGATGCCGTTGCAGCCTTTTATCGCTTGGACGGTGTGGTGACCTTGGTTGACGCCAAGCACGCAAATGACACCTTGGATAAAGAGCCCGAAGCCAAGGATCAGGTGGCTTTTGCCGACAAGATCTTCATTTCCAAGAAAGACTTGGTGACCGACGAAGAATACGAAGATTTGAAGGCCCGTCTGATTGCCATCAATCCGCGTGCCGCCATCGAACCGGTTCACATGGGCGAAGTGGCCGTCGATAAGGTCTTGGATATCTACGGCTTTAACATGAACGATATTCTCGATGTCGATCCTGCCTTCTTGACCGGGGCGCATCACCATCGTCATCACGAAGACGACGTTTCGGCGTTTCTCTTTACGTCGGATAAGCCTTTTGATGCGCCGCGCTTTGAGCAATATATTCAAAGTTTGGTCGCCGTTTACGGGCAAGACATGTTGCGCTATAAGGGTGTGCTCTATTTGAAGGGCACCGATCGCCGTTGTGTTATTCAGGGTGTGCACATGATTTTCAGTGCAGATGTTTTGGGACCCTGGGGCGAGAAAAAGCCCGAAAACCGCATTGTGATCATCGGTCGCAAGCTGCCCAAGGAAGCGATTTTGAAGGGCTTTGAGACCTGTTTGGTCGAAAGTTAGATCTGTCTTTGCAACAAAATTGGCAAAAAGTAACACTTTATTTGAAATGACGGGAAAGCATTGGCAAAAAAGTTTAAAAAATTGTTGATTTTGCTGTAAAAATTTAGGGGATTTGTGCTATTGTGAGCGCCCTAAGAAAACCGTACCTCGTAAGAGATACGATTTTGTCATCCATGAGAATTGATGATCGGGTGCATATGGATTCCCGATTTTCTCTTTTATTAAAAGTCACGTTATGGCAACTAAGAAAATTTTGACTGAGCAAGAACTGTTGGCGATGCCTGAAAAGGATTACATGAACGATCGTCAAATGGAGTTCTTCCGCGACCGCCTTTCTGCCATGGAAGCGGAGTTGCGCAGCAATGCCGGTCAGACGACCGAGAATTTGCGCGAAACGACTGTTGTTCCCGATCCTGCCGATCGTGCCACCATTGAAGAAGAACACGCATTGGAATTGCGTACGCGTGATCGCGAACGCAAGCTTTTGAAGAAGGTGCAGTCCGCTATCAAACGTATCGACGACGGTGACTACGGTTACTGTGAAGAAACGGGCGAACCCATCGGTGTGGCTCGTCTCTTGGCCCGTCCCACGGCAACGCTTTGCTTGGAAGCGCAGGAACGTCGCGAAATCAAGCAGAAGATGTTCGGAGACTAATTCTCTAAACGTTTTTCAACCTCAAAATCCGACGATCACCTTTGGATTGTCAGGGCGAGTGCGCCTTTGGAAAATGAGGTCACAGTCGATACCCCGTCGAAGTGCTACGTGTCGTAGTGCGATATTCGGCGGGGTTTTCGCATTTTTCCGATTCGCAGAATTAAGCCGTTGTCAGCCTTGCAATATCTTTTTGCAAAGACACACTAAAGAGTGCGCAAAAATCCTTTCTTTTTTCCTCAGACTTGCGCACAATTCTCCTCTCACTGAGTAGACCATCTTTTTTTAGACTGATATGGAACAATTTCACGGAACCACCATCGTTTGTGTACGTCGAGGTCAGACGGTCGCCATGGGCGGCGACGGTCAAGTGACGCTTGGCAACGTCGTTTTCAAGGGCACGGCACGCAAGGTGCGTCGCGTTTATCACGGCAAGATTCTTGTGGGTTTTGCGGGTGCTACGGCTGACGCTTTCACTCTGGTCGAGCGCTTTGAAGGTATGCTCGAAAAACACTCGGGCATTTTGATGCGCGCGGCAGTAGAACTTGCCAAGTTGTGGCGCACCGACCGCGCTTTGAGACACTTGGAAGCCATGATGATCGTGGCCGATAAAGAGAGCACGCTTATTTTGTCGGGTAACGGTGACGTGATCGAACCCGAAGGCGGCATTGCCGCCATCGGCTCGGGCGGCAACTATGCCTTGTCGGCCGCACGCGCCTTAGTGGAGCACACCCAAATGGATGCCGAAGCCGTCACGCGTGCCGCATTGAAAATTGCGGGCGACCTGTGCATCTACACCAATCAGAATCACACGATCGAAGTGATCGGTGAAACCGGTGTTGCCGCTTAATACAACAAAAAGAAAACAACAGTTGAAGTAGGAATCAAAGCTGTGGATATTTTGACCAATCAATCGCCTTCGATGATGACGCCGCGCGAAATCGTGAGCGAACTCGACAAGTTTATTGTGGGCCAAGCCGACGCCAAGCGCGCCGTGGCCGTGGCATTGCGCAACCGTTGGAGACGCTCCAAGGTGGCAGAACCCTTGCACTCGGAAATTACGCCCAAGAACATTTTGATGATCGGACCCACGGGTGTGGGCAAAACCGAAATTGCGCGACGTCTCGCGAAGTTGACCGATGCGCCTTTTGTTAAGACCGAAGCCACCAAATTTACCGAAGTGGGCTATGTGGGCCGCAACGTCGAATCCATCATTCGCGACTTGATGGAGTCCGGCATGAAGCTCATGCAGGATAAGCAGAAAAAGAAGGTGAGAACGCAGGCCGTGGAAGCTGCCCAAGAGCGCGTTCTGGACTTGCTCCTGCCGCCCGCAACACCTGCTCCCGTCGCCGAAGGTCAGGAACCCGTGAAGCCCGAAGAAAGCGTGGCTCGTCGCCGTTTCCGTGAGGACTTGCGTAGCGGTCGTTTGGACGACAAGGTCGTTGAAGCCGAAGTGCCGAGTGCTGTTTCCGCCATTAACGTCATCGGTCCCGAAGGCATGGACAACCTTGAAAATCAGTTGCAGGGTCTCTTTGATTCGATTAACAAACATCAGCGCGTCAAAAAGCGCATGAAGATTAAAGAAGTCTTGGAGCTTTACACCGACGAAGAAGCCGAAAAGATGGTCGATATGGACGATTGCACGCGCGCTGCGATCGACAACGTCGAAAACAACGGCATCGTCTTTATCGACGAAATCGACAAGATCGCCCGAGGCGGTACGGAAACGTCGGGCGCCGACGTCTCTCGCGAAGGCGTGCAGCGAGACCTTTTGCCTTTGATCGAAGGCACGTCGGTCAAAACCAAGTACGGGTGGGTCAAAACCGATCACATCCTCTTTATCTGCTCGGGGGCTTTCCACTTGTCCAAGCCTTCGGACTTGGTGCCCGAACTCCAAGGTCGCTTGCCGATTCGTGTGGAATTAAAGAGTTTGACGTGTGAAGACTTCGAGCGCATTTTGACTTCGACCGACGCTTCCATCGTCAAGCAATACCAAGCTTTGATGGCCGCCGACGGTGCCGAAATCTCGTTTACCGAAGACGCGATCAAAGCCATTGCCCGCTATGCGTTTGAAGTCAATGAACGCACCGAAAACATCGGTGCGCGACGCTTACATACCGTCATGGAAAAGCTTCTCGAAGAAGTGAGCTTTGATGCGGGTAACCGCGCCACGATGGAGGTAGCCATTGACGAAGCTTACGTACAGGCTCGCTTGGGCGAGTTGGCAGGTAACGACGACCTGTCTCGCTACGTTTTGTAGTTGACAAAATTCGCCACAAGCGTTTTTCAAAGAGCCCGAAAGTCGATCGCAAACTTTCGGGCTCGAAATTTTTGTGCCCTAACGCAAGAAATGCGGGATTACTGACAATCTTTACACCCGATAGAGACTGAAAACCGCTAAGATGATCCGACTTCGCTCATCGGGCGAAAAAATCGCACACAGGGTGCGAGAGTTTTTTGTGTCTGCAACTTTTCGAAAAAACTCGGTTTCGAAGGTTGACGACTTTTTGAGGCTAAAACAAAAAAATGGAAAATCCGGCACTCAATACTCATCTCGTTCCGGCATCGCTTAAAGCCGAAATTCTTTCGGAAGCACTGCCCTACATTCAACGCTTTCACGGCAAAACGATCGTGATCAAATACGGCGGCAACGCCATGACCGACAAGCGTCTGCAGCAGGCTTTTGCCCGCGACGTGGTGTTGCTTAAGCTCGTGGGTTTGAACCCCGTGGTGGTGCACGGCGGCGGCCCCCAGATCGACAGTGCTTTAAATCGCGTCGGCAAGATCAGCCAGTTCGTGCAAGGCATGCGCGTGACCGACCCCGAAACCATGGAAGTGGTCGAATGGGTTTTGTGCGGCGAAGTGCAGGGCGACTTGGTGCAAATGATCAACAGCTACGGCGGGCACGCCGTAGGCTTAAACGGCAAGGACGGCGCCATGATCAAGGCGCGTCGCATGAAGCTGCAAGACACCAATGATCCCACCGTCTATCACGACATCGGCCAAGTGGGCTTGATCGAAGAAATCAATCCTTCGGTCGTGCAAGCCTTGGAGCAGGATCACTTTATTCCTGTGATCAGTCCCATCGGGATGGGCGAGGATGGCCTCGCTTACAACATCAATGCCGACGTGGTCGCAGGCAAAATGGCCGAAACCTTAAAGGCCGAAAAGCTGGTGATGCTGACCAATACGCCGGGCGTATTGGATCGCGAAGGCAATCTGTTAAGCGGCATTACCGCCTCTCAAATCGATGCCATGTTTAAAGACGGCACGATTTCGGGCGGCATGTTGCCTAAACTTGCTTCTGCGCTCTCGGCTGCCCGAAATGGGGTCAACAGCGTACACATCATCGACGGTCGAGTCGACCATTGTTTACTTTTGGAAATTTTGACGCCCCAAGGTGTGGGCACCATGATTAATGCCGATCAGTAAAAAGAAAAAACCGATTCCCGAGACGGCCGACAACGGCCAGAGCAAGGGCAGAATCACGCGAACCCGTCTGTGGCTTTTTGACATGGACGATACGCTTTTTGATGCTTCTGCCGGCATGTTTGCGTCCATTCATCGCAAGATGGAAAGCTTTATTGCCGACAAACTCGATTTGAATATCGAAGATGCTGCCAAAGTGCAAAACGATTACTGGCGCATTTACGGCGCGACGTTCTTAGGTCTGGAAAAGCACAAAGACATTGCACCCGACGATTTTTTCAACGCAACGCACAGCTTTGATTTGTCGCCCTTTGTGAAGACGCATCGCGGTAGCGAATCTTTGCGTCGCTTGATTGCCAAACTGCCCGGCAAGAAAGTCGTGATTACCAATGGGCCTGCCATCTACGCCAAGGGCGTGCTCGCGTGCATGAAATTGACAGACGTTTTTGACGACGTGATCAGTGCCAACGACATGAATCGCTTGGGGCAGTGGCGCTGCAAACCGGACAAGACGCTTTTTTTGACAGCTTGCGCGCAAATGGGTGTGAAACCCGAACTTACGACCATCATCGAAGACAGTCCGAGTAATTTGAAAGCGGCCAAATCCTTAGGCTTGATGACGGTGTGGTGCGACGGCTATCGTCAAAAGCCACCGCATCAGACGCAGGCGCACGTCTGGGCCGATTGGGTTGTCAACGACATTGCCGACTTGGTGCGCAAGTTTGCGCGCGCCAAAACCAAGATCGACTAAATCGGCCGACGGGAAATCGACAGTATGTTTGGTTTTATCAAAAACGTTTTGCGTGCCGCATGGACGATTCTGGACTTTATGCGCCGCGCCGTGGGCAACTTCATCGTTTTGGCGCTGGTTGTCGGGCTTTTGTGCGCGGCGTTTTACGAGTCTGCGCCTGCGGTTGCCGACAAGACGATTCTGACCGTGAATCTCTCGGGCAATATCGTCGAGCAAAGCGAGTTGTCGGGCAGTACCGTCTCGGCACTTTTGAGCGGGTCGGAGCCCGAAACGCGCTTGCGCGACGTGGTGCGTGCCTTGGATTTGGCGGGCAAAGACGATCGCATCGTCGGGGTTTTGATCCGATTGGACGACTTGGAAAGTGCGGGGTTAGCCTCTTTGCGCGAAATCGGCGTGGCGATGGATCGCTTTAAAACCACCGGCAAGAAAATTACCGTGTGGTCCACGGCCTATAGCCAGCGTCAATATGCCGTTGCGTCTCACGCCAGCGAAGTCTTCATGCACCCGATGGGGCAGGTGATGATTAAGGGCCTTGCGAGCCAGCGCCTCTATTGGGGCGACGCGCTCAAAAAACTGGGCGTGACGATGCACGTGTTTAAAGCGGGCGAATTTAAAAGCGCTCCGGAACCCTATGTGTTGCGCAAGCCCTCCCAAGCATCTCAAGAAGCCGACGCCTATTGGATGACGGATGCTTGGCAACAGTTGAGCCAATCGATCGAAACCTCGCGCGGCCTGATTCCGAATTCGGTGCAAAAGATGATTGACGATTTGCCGGCGCAGTTGGAAAAAGTGCAGGGTAACTTCAGTCAATTGGCTTTAAACGAAAGTTTGATCGACGCAATTACGACCGAAGACGAAGTGCGCGATATGCTCTTGGAGCGCCAGGGAAAGCCTGCGGGGTACCGCCTTGAAACGATGGACTATCTGACGTATCTGGCCGCCAATCCGGAAGGGTTTTCCGCCGGCAAACAAATTGCCGTCGTGACGGTTGAGGGCGAAATCAAAGACGGTGTGGACGGCCCCGGTATGACGGGCGATAGAAGCGCGGTGTCTCGTATTCGAGCGGCTGCAGCAGATCCGTCTGTGGGCGCTTTGATTGTGCGCGTTGACAGCCCCGGGGGCAGTGCCGTTGCGAGCGAACGCAT
>JAUNOJ010000226.1 GCA_030531135.1 Sutterellaceae bacterium
GAACTTAAAGGGTTCCCGTAGATTGAAGTGTTTAGATATTTCGAAACTCAGGTTTAAGAGTGTTTCTGGCTGAATTTGTGTTAAAACAGCAACGCCAAGATTTTTAGTCAGAAAAAAGGCGAAGCATTTGCATGCCTCGCCCGTAAAAATTCATTTGATTTTTTAATTAGAGCACTTCGTTGGCGTAATCGGCCAATCGACTGCGCTCACCGCGCTGCAAGGTAATGTGGCCTGCATGCTCCCACCCGCGGAAGCGCTCGACGACATACGTTAAGCCCGAGGAGCCTTCCGTCAAGTAGGGCGTATCGATCTGCGCGATGTTACCCATACAAACAATCTTGGTGCCGGGACCGGCACGGCTGATCAAGGTCTTCATCTGCTTGGGAGAGAGGTTCTGGGCTTCGTCAATGATGACGAACTTGTTTAAGAACGTACGCCCGCGCATAAAGCTCATGGACTTGATGCGAATGCGGCTGCGAATCAAGTCGGCGGCAGCGCTTCGACCCCAGTCGCCTGTGGAGAGATCGGACTTGTTGAGCACTTCGAGATTGTCTTCCAATGCGCCCATCCAAGGCGTCATCTTTTCTTCTTCGGTACCGGGCAAAAAGCCGATTTCTTCACCGACGCTCACTGTGGCACGCGTAAAGATGATTTCGGAAAAGCGGCGTTCGTCCAGCGTTTGCGTCAAGGCTGCGGCCAACGTGATCAAGGTTTTGCCGGTGCCGGCTTGACCAAGAAGCGTCACAAAGTCGATTTCCGGATCCATTAAGAGGTTTAGGGCCATGGACTGCTCGAGGTTGCGTGCGCAAATGCCCCAAACGCCGTTACGCGGCTGCACATAATCTTTAATGGTGGCAAGCGTTGCGGTGCCGTTTTCGACCGATTTCACTTGCGCGGCAAAGCCGCCGTCGGCGGTAGCCACAAATTCGTTGCGGGTCAGTTTCTGCGCCAAGGGGCCGGTAAAGCTGTACCACGTGCGCCCGTCGACAATCCAGCTTTTTAAGTTTTCGACATCCTTTTCCCAGAAGACGTTATCGACAACGGTACGGCCGGCATACAAAAGGTCGGTGTCGTCGATCGTCTTGTCGTTAAAGTAGTCTTCGGCATCCAGACCCAAGGCCGTGGCCTTGATGCGCATGTTGATGTCTTTGCTGACCAACACCACGCTCTTATCGGGATGCAACGGCACCAAGGCTTTGACAACCGCAATGATGATGTTGTCGGCCTTGTTCTTAGGGAGACTTTCCGGCAAGTCCCCCGAAAGCGCTTTTGTTTCGAAAAAGAGTTTGCCGTGGGCTTCGATATTGCCCAGAGCGTTTAAGTTCATGCCCTTTTCAATGGAGTCGGTGCCGGCTTCGACCAGTTGATCGATGGTGCGCGTGACTTGGCGCGCATTGCGAGAGATGTCGCTGGTGCCCGTTTTGTGATTGTCCAACTCTTCCAAGGTCATCATGGGTAAAAACACATCGTGCTCTTGGAAGCGGAACAAGCAAGTCGGGTCGTGCAAAAGGACGTTGGTGTCGAGCACAAACAGACGGGGCTTTAATGCTGCGGCGGTGCCGCGCGGGCTACGCAATCGGCTTGCACCCAAGTTGGCGGCAAGGGTGTCGGAGACTTCGGCAAAGCTATCCTTGTCGCTCGGGATTTCAACGGGCTTCGTTTCTTTGACTTCGGGCACAGGGGCTTTGGTCGTGCTTTTGGCTTTAGTCGAGCCGGTCTTTTTCGCAGTTGTCGCCTTGGCTTTGGAAGAAGACCGCGCCTGAGTTTGCGGGGTGTTTTCGGTCGTCAAAAGGTCGGATGCGGTATCGGCCAAAACGTCGATCACGCGATCGGTCTCGGCAGAATCGATGGGTTTGAGACTGTTGATGGGCGTCTTTTTTCGGCCGAATTCGGTCTTTTTGACGCGATCGCCGAGTTTTTTGGGTGCACTGGGCAGTGGCATATGAATTCTTTGTTCCTAAAGGTTAAGACGGTCGCACGAGCGACGAGTCTTTTTTGACGGCCGTACGGATGCCGTCATAAATGGCTTTGGCAAATTTGGCCTGATGATTCGAGTTGCGCAAACGTTGCTCTTCCTTGGGATTGCTGATAAAAGCGGTTTCGATCAGAATCGACGGAATCCCTTGGGCTTTCAAAACGGCAAAGTCCGCATATTCGACCGAGGATTTGTGCAACGGGCCCAATTTGGACAACTCTTTCAAAATAAAATCGCCCAATTGAATGCCGTAACGAAGTTTCACGTCGGCCAACAAATCGACCAAGGTGCTTTGTGCTGTTTTGGGGACGTCTTTGACGGTAATGCCGCCGATTTCGTCGGCGCGGTTCTGGCTCTGGGCAAGCCAACGGGCTTGCAAAGAAGAGGCTTGACCGGTACTTAAAGTAAAGACGGACGAACCTTGAGCATCGGCACTGATCCACGCGTCGGCGTGAATGCTCACAAAGATGTGGGCATGCTCTTTGACGGCTACGGCGGCGCGTTTGCTCAACGGCAAAAACACATCGCGATTGCGCGTCAAGACGGCTCGCATGCCCTTGGTGCGATTGATCATGTCGGCCAATTTTTTGGAAATGGCCAAGACCACGTTTTTCTCATACGTCTTTTTACGCCCCACGGCACCGGGGTCTTCGCCGCCGTGACCGGGATCGATCACCACGATCAGAGTTTCGGCTTTGCCCGAGGTCTTTTTGGGTTTGGGCTTGGGTTCGGCCTTGGCTTGCGTTTCTTTAACGGTGTTGGGCTTTTCGGGCTTTTTGGCGACTTGAAGCTCTTTGGCGGATTCGTCGATCACGCGCTTCATGACGTCGGCATTGGTCGGCGTCAACGTCAAAATAATGCGGTGCTGATAGTTGGCAACGGGCTTGGCGTAGTGAACCTCGGCGTTGACGTCGTTTTTTAAGTCAAAAACAAAACGCAAGGTGTCGTCTTTGAATTGCCCGGGGCGAACGGAAGACACGAACGCGTCGTTTAATTGCAAACTCTTGATGCCGCGCTCAAGCCCCACCGTCAGACGCTGGTTTTTAATGTCGACCACCAAACGATAGGGTTTGGTGTTGCGCAATAAAAAGTGATTGAAGTCGAGTTTTTTCGCAGACTCGATCGAAATGCGCGTGTTGTCGTCGTCCGACCACAGACGCAGTTTGAGTTCGTCGGCTGCCAGTGCCGATAAGGGAGACAACGTTGCGGCGGCGCCGCCCGCGCCGAGCAATAAGTCGCGGCGAGTCAGATCAAGCGTGCTCATCGGCGGCCTCAACGTTTAAAGCATCGGCAACAGCTTGCCCGATTTCGGTTTGTGCAGACAACACGGCTTGGCGCGACAATCCTTGAACCGTCAAGGTCAGTTCGATGTCGGCGGCAGGTAAAAAAGAGCCGGCTTTTTCACTCCATTCGCATACGGTGATGCAACCGGCGCCGAACATATC
>JAUNOJ010000227.1 GCA_030531135.1 Sutterellaceae bacterium
TGCGCAGTTTTTCCATTATTTTGAGCGATTCGTAGTTGGACTCAAACAAGACTCGCTCAAAAACGTGAATGGATAAGAATCCCTTATCGCATACCTCACTGTCGGCGATGCGAGCATTGAATTGAGTCAGGCGAATCAACTTTCCCAAACCGGTATGTTGGGATGTGTAGAACAATCCGGTGAAATCCAAATATTTGTATCTTTTCTTACTGATTCGGAAGTGAGAGGTCGTCAGCCAGCACGCGAAATAATCGAGGTCGAAGTCTTTTGACATCGGCCCAAACTGCTTTTCGATCTTACGTACTTCTTGGATGGGGAGATAGAAATCGTTGAGATCCCAAAGCCGCTTGAGCACTGCTTGCTTAATCTTGGTGGCTACCGAAATAGCCGCAAAGTTATCAACATTGCTGTAGCACTTTTCCATGAGCATTCGTTTGGCACTTACGATGTCAACGGCGAGCTGACAAGTCGAAAACTCTCCCTTATTCATCAACGCATCTCTGTCTAAAAAGCCAATTTCTGAGCTAGGTATCACTTTAATCGGTTCAACGATTTGTAAATCGCTCATATATCCTCTTGTTTCGCAAAGTCTATGAAAATTTCCGATTTGCCTTCTACTGAATAAACGGCAAATTCATCTTTTGAGAGTAACGGCGGCGCTCGTGCAACTTTGCATTGGAGAAGGCAAGAAATGCGATCTCGGCGAACATTGCAATCGCTCAAAAAGCGCATAAATCAACGAAAGTGGGATAAAAGAGCAAATTTGGGATCAAACTTTTGGACGTTTTTGAACGTCTTTGCACGTCCCCGAAAGAAGGTGAAATGACCGTCTCGACAACCTCGACGGCTTCGACAACTTTTTGGAGGGAAATTTCGCCGTAGAACCGCCAATCCGCAGTTTTTTGG
The DNA here is from genome assembly GCA_030531135.1 of Sutterellaceae bacterium. Lineage (GTDB taxonomy): Bacteria > Pseudomonadota > Gammaproteobacteria > Burkholderiales > Burkholderiaceae_F > Duodenibacillus. The sequence continues at coordinate 907 of JAUNOJ010000227.1, forward strand.
AAGTTGCCAAGGAAAGGGTTCCGGGGATGTTTCTTGGGAGGATTTGGGCTGCTACGCCCAAGGCAACTGAGAGCGTGCAAGAAGACGGTTGCAAGTGCGATTTGTGTCCACGAAATGCAACGGGGCGAAAGAATGTTCAATTCCTTCACCCCGAAGTTGGCTTTGAGCCTTCCGAACGACTGCCCTACTCGTGCAGGATCGACGGATCGCACAGCCGATAAGCGACTAAGCCTTCGATGGTCGTGCGTTCAAAGCGCTTGGACTGTCTGGCTGCGATCATCATGGCTTGCACAGCCGTGTCGTCGGATACGACCACGGGTCTCACACGGCGGTACGCCTCAATCAAGATCGCTTTGTTGCGACGGCTGACACAATCGACTCCGGCCATCTTCATCGAGATCAGCAACGATTTCTCGTAAGTCATTGCCAACTCCGTGCGAAATACCCCGCTCTTATATGCGCGGCCCCAGTCTCGCGTAATGGAGGCCGGTAACTCCAAAATCTTTGCCACTGCTTTGTAACCCAATCCTCTTTCAAAATACTCTTTAGCTTGTTGACGAACATCTGCCGGATACGGCTCTTTTCTGACGCTACACATAACTTTCCTGTATTCCCAACCCCCGTTCAAAGTGCAATCCACGGGGAAATCAAAGCCTTGTCTCGTCACAATTCGTCAGTTTTCGCAAATAAACCTTGTTGAACCTTCGCTTTACCCGCCCAAGCACCGCAGTAGGCGCCTGAGCCAGTAGCAGAAGCGACTCCACATCGTGCGACGCTCTTTGCGCCACTGCCACGGCGGCTGAGGGTGATTCTCCTGCCATAGCCCTCGCCGATTGCGTCTGGCGAACTCGTAGGCCGTCTTGTAGACAAGTTGATCTTCGACAGGCAGATTCTTGAAGTAGTGAAAGTACGGCCAAGCAAGCCCGGCGTCGATCATTGCCAAGCTCACGTCCGTGTCGCCCACTGTCACGCGAGAGACGTAGCGACCGTAGATGTCGCGATCCACCGCGCAAACCGTCACACGTCTGCCGTCAATGAGGCTTTTCAGGTAGTCGGTTGACTCCTGGCCGAACGATTGTTCGCTCTCGGGAGCGTCCATGCCCAGCAAACGCAACTTCAGCTTGCGACCGAAGGTTTTGCGCACGTACACCGAGTCGCCGTCGCACACCCAGACAACCTTCGCTTTGAAGGTCATCGGAAAGCGGGTTGCACAGAAGAACTTGCGAACGATGATCACAAAGACCGCAAGTGCTCCAACACAGACAATGAAGGTTGTGGCATCGGCAAAGACCAAATCGGCAAGTTTTGTCAAGGCCATTGCCCAAGTCGAAGTCGTCCAGTCCGTCACGGCAGCCTCCCGGCACGAGGATCGGCAGTCACCAGCTGAAATGCCAACCGAAAGTAACGCTCTTGCCTAGCCATGATCGCGTTGTACCGCGCAAAGGCTTGGTCTTGATAGGCGCCCGCCACACAGAAATAGATGTAGAGGCCCAAGGCGTCAAACATCACCAGATAAATCACGTCGTAGACGGGATTCACCAGTTCGAAATGAAAGAGCACCAACAGCGGCAAACCGAAACAGACGGCGGCCACGGCTTTCCAGCGTATGGTCGATCTGGCGATCTCGTAGAAGGTCTCGTCATGTTCGGTATCCACGTACATGGTAAACAATCCCCAGCTCCAAATGAAAAACGCCAAAAAGGTAAAAAAGCTCGCCAAGAAGGTGCCGCCCAGAAGCAGCACCTTAAAAACGAGCGCCACGGCACTTAAAAGGGCCATCAGCGATGCAACCATGCTCTTTCCTACCCGTTCCAAGGCCGATAGCGCAAACGAAGCCCTGTGCGCTCAAAATTGCCCAACTTAAGACTGGAAAGATCCATGTCGTGCGTAACCCTCTCGCAGACATACATCCACTCGTCCCCCGTAAAGACCGCGCAACCGCGTTTGCCGATTTTGTCCGGGTCGTTGTCGTCGATGACCTCGACGCGCATGTGTACGCCGTAAAGCGGCTTACTTTCCGGGTAATAGTTCCAGTTGTTTACGTCGTACTCGGCCACGTCAACCTTCACAACGAAGGGATCCGGCACCTCGGCAAAGTGCGTGATCGACCAAACTTTGCTTTGCCATCGGATTTCGCCCTCCTCGCTTACGGACTCGCACCATGCCAAATCCATGCAGGCACTGCCCGGGCCTTCCAACGAGAATTTGCCCAACACAAGGTACTGCTTTTGAGGTTTGGGCTTTTTATCCTTGACAGAAACCCACTTGGCCCAACCTTTTTTGGATTTCACAGTATTCACAAGCGGCATCCATGCCGTAACACCGTTTAGGCTAAAGGAATAGCGTTGCCAAGCCCCGTACCACATCACCAGCTCAAGTTCGCCGTTGCGCGTCACAAGGTACGGGTCGTAGCTCTCGGGCTTGGTCTGGGGAAAGGGCTGCCACAGATTATTGAGCGATTTCATAGAAAATCCTTTGGTGCGGAAACCTTTGTCTTCAGACAAGGGAGGAGCA
>JAUNOJ010000228.1 GCA_030531135.1 Sutterellaceae bacterium
AATCTTGGCCACAAATTCGGTGCGAATGAGTTTGCCGTAAGCGTCGCCCTTCCAATCGAAAATGTGCGTTTCCAAAAGCCAGCGCTTTTTGTCCGTCACGGTGGGTTTATATCCCACAGAGGCCACCCCCAAAAGCGGCGTGTTGGCCGATCCGGTCAAGCCCCAAACCTTGACGGCAAAAACACCGTGCAGTCCGAACTTGCTCTTGGAGTAGGGTGCTACAACCGGGGTATTTAAAGTGGGAAAACCGATGGTGCGCCCAAGTGCTGCACCGTGAATGACGCGCCCGGTCACAAACATTCTATGTCCGAGCATGTCGGCCACGTCAAACAAGTCGCCCAACTCCAAAGCCGCACGAATGCGCGAGCTTGATATGCGCGCCTGTCCGTGATAAAGCATCGGCGTACAGTAGGCTTCAAAGCCGTAGTGGCGCCCCAATTCTTCCAAAGTATCGAAATTGCCTTTACCTTGCGCGCCGAAGGCGAAGTTTTCCCCCACGGTCACCCAGCGACAGGCCAAGCCGTCGCTTAGATAGTCGCGGGCAAATTCCACCGGACTCATGCTTGCCATCGCCTGATCGAAACGCCCGATGTAGACGCGCTCGATACCGGTTTCGAGAATGGCGTTGACTTTGTCTCTCAATGTCGAGATGCGCACCAAGTCGACGGAACCGAAAAATTCTTTCGGGTGCGGTTCAAAGGTTAAAACGGCGGGCACCAGTCCGCGTGCGCGGGCAGCCGCAACCACTTCATGCAACAGCGCCTGATGACCGCGGTGCACGCCGTCGAAATTGCCGATGGCAATGGCACAGTCGATTTTTTCAAAGGCAGAGGGCAGTCCGTAAATAACGCGTCGCATGAGTGTTACCGATGTTTTGATTAAGAGTCGCGATCAGAAGAACTTTACAGTGTTGCAAAGTTCTTCTTGGTATGAGAAAGGCAGTCATTTTAGCCGATGCGCTACAAAGGCACGAAATTTTCGCGCTTGCGCGTGTCTTTTTGCCCCGAGAGATGCAGTAACCCGCTAAAATGCGCCCATCTTCGAATCTTTCCCCCAATACATCATTATGAAAAACATCGTCGTTCTGATTTCAGGCCGCGGCTCCAACTTTGTGGCCATTGCCGAGGCTTGCGAGCGTGAAAACTGGGCCCAAGAGGGCATTCGCATCGCTTGCGTGTTGAGTAACCGTCCGGGCGCTGCCGGTTTGGATCGCGCCAAGGAGCGCGGTATCGACACGGCCGTGGTCGACCACAAAGCCTTTGACTCCCGCGAAGCCTTTGAAGACGCCATGATCGAAGTCATTGACAAATATTCGCCCGACGTGATTGTTTTGGCGGGCTTTATGCGCGTTTTAACGCCGCACTTTGTCAATCACTACGAAGGAAAGATTCTCAACATTCACCCGGCACTGTTGCCGTTGTTCAAGGGCCTCGATACGCACGAACGTGCTTTAGAAGCCGGCGTTCGCGTTCACGGCTGCACCGTGCACTTTGTGAGCGCCGAACTCGACGGCGGCGCCATCATCGGTCAGGCCGTAGTGCCGGTGTTGCCGACGGATGACGCCGATCGCCTTGCCGCCCGCGCATTGAAACTTGAACACGTCCTTTATCCGAGAAGCGTGCACGCGGTGGCTGCTGGCCTTGTCAAGTGCATCGAAGGCAAAACGGTCACGGACGATGAAACGGCCTTGACGCTTGCCGTCTTCTCAAACGAAAAGTAAGAAATATTTTGTTCGGACGCCGAGATGCTTTCGAACACCACACCCTATTAGGAAGTCACCCGCTTATGAGTGAAGAAAAGAAAACCAAGAAAATGCCTTTTGCCCCGGTCAAGCCCCGTCGCAACAAAGACGAACGCCAAAAGAAAATGACCGATCGCCAAAAGGCCGCCTACCGTCGTCAGATGGAAGAAAACCGTAAGGCCGGTCACCAGAAGGGGACCGGTTCGGGCGCCCGTATGGTGAAACTTAACCCCGACAAGGTGCGCGTCACCAACTTGATCGTCGACGAATTGGCGCGCGCCTTTGCCGTCATTTTGAAGCTCGACGGTCCGGCCGACACCTTGATGAAGGCTTTTTTTAAGAGTAATCCCAAGCTCGGCAGCCGCGATCGCACCATTTTGGCCGAAGCCATCTTCTACGCTTTGCGCCATTTGGCAGGCATTACCTATCGCATGAAGCCCGTCAAACCCGAACGCGCCCCGCGTGCGGCAGCGCTTTTGACCTTGGCACTGCAATATGGGCCGGACTCCATGACCGATGCCGTGATGGGCTCGGAAAAGGGCCCGGTGACCAATATGCTTTCGGTGAAGATGGAAAAGGCTGCACCCGAAGTCTTGGCCGAAATGCCTTTCTGGCTCTACGAGCGTGTTGAAGCCCAATACGGCAAAGAAGAAGCCAAAGCTATTTTCGAAGCCTGCTGCAAGGGTGCGCCCTTGGATTTGCGTGTCAATGCCTTGAAAGCCAAGCGCGAAGACGTGCTCGAAGAAATGAAAGAGCATCACGTCGAAGCCCAACCCATGCGCTTTAGCCCGGACGGCGTGCGTTTGATCGACAAGCCCGGTCTCATTCGCTGGCCGATGTATCAGGAAGGTCGCATTGACGTCCAGGACGAAGGCAGCCAACTCATTGCACGCCTTTTGGCACCGCGTCGCGGCGAAATGGTTTGCGACTTCTGTGCCGGCGCCGGCGGCAAGACTTTGGCTTTGGGTGCTTTGATGCGCTCTACGGGCCGACTGTATGCCTTTGACATCAATGAAAAGCGCCTCGGGGGTCTCACGCCTCGCATGCGTCGCGCGGACCTTTCCAACGTTCACCCCGTTGCCATTCGTGACGAACACGACAACCGCATCAAGCGCTTGCGCGGCAAGTTCGATCGCGTGTTGGTGGATGCCCCTTGCACCGGCACGGGCACTTTGCGCCGCAATCCCGATTTGAAGTGGCGCTTGTCGGTCGAAGAACTTGAACGCATCAACGCCGTTCAGAAGTCGGTCTTGGAAGAAGCTTCCAAACTCCTAAAGAAGGGCGGTCGCATCGTCTACGCCACCTGCTCGATGCTCAAACAGGAAAACCAGGATGTGGTGGACGACTTCCTGTCACGCCATCCCGAGTTCGAACGCTTAAACGCCACCGACGTTTTGGCCAAGCAAGGCGTGGAATTGCCCGCCGAGCAAAAAGAGCGCTTCGGCGACGATTTTGTGATGTTGCCGCACTTGCATGACACCGACGGTTTCTATTCGGCTGTGTTGGTCAAGAAAGACTAATTAAGCACGAAACCACCGGACAAAAGGCTTCAGGCACAGGATATGCTTGAAGCCTTTTTCGTCAAGAGTGGATTGATCCGATAGAG
>JAUNOJ010000012.1:0-3952 GCA_030531135.1 Sutterellaceae bacterium
TGGCTGAAAAGTAGGCCGATTGGGGGGGTCTGCTTTATAGGGGACCCGCCGGCAAGGTTGACTTCGCGATTGAAAAAGACGCTACTTTGACGATTGGCGAAGCTTCAGCTACGGACAAGACGATCGACTCTATTGCCTCCGGTGTTTCCGGTGCAACGATCGAAAAAACCGGCGCCGGTAAGTTGGTGATCAACTCCAGCACGCAGGCTTTCGCAGGTGGCTTTACTGTTTCCGAAGGTGCTGTTGAAATGGCTACCGGTATCGGTGAATACAGCATCAAGGTTGCCAGCGGAAAAGAAGGGGCTCTCGACTCGACATTTACGGTGAAGGATAAGGCTTCTGCTACGATTCAAGCTGTAAATGCTGTAGCCGGCCAAGGCAAGGTTACTTACAAGGCCGAACAGGGTAGTTCTCTGGCCTTTAACGAGTTCAATGTTGCTTCCGGTGCACAATCCGTGATTGAGGCTAACAGTGCGGTTGCTATCGGTTCGCTTAATGTAAAGGGTGCCACTCCGGTTGAAGAAGCTACGCCTACGGCAGAAGAAAATGCAACTCCCTTGGCTGCCGGTAAATTGACGGTTTCCGGTGCCTTGAATCTTGAAACCTTGAACAACGCCGGTGAAATCGTGAGCGGTGCAGCTGCCGACCTCACGATCGGTAGCGGCTCCAACTCCGGCTCCGTGTTCTGGGGAAGCCAAAAACAAGACAAGGTGACTGTAGCCGGTGAATTTACCAATTCCGGCTTGATGCAAGCCAAAACGTTTGTTGTTAACGGTACGCTCAATACGGGTATGTTCGTTACGGCAGGTGACAATCTTTCGAATCATGTGAAGTTCGATCAACTTGATTTGAATGCCGGTGCCAAGTTTGTGATCACAAAGTTGCCTGAAGACCAAGACGGTACGGCGATGGCCTTCACTGACGGGACGATCAACCTTAACGGCGGTCAGTTCTATGTCGGCGATGCGAATACGGTCTTTACCGGCAACGTGACAACAGACAAGCAAGCTAACATCTACATCAATGCCGGCTCGTATAAGTACGCAAACCTGACTGTCAATGGTCAAGCCGAAATCAGCGAGGGCTCGTTGACCGTGACCGGCTTGTTGGGCGGCACCGGTAGTGTCGTTGTCAGCGACTTGGGTACGATGGTTTTGGATGTCACCAAGAACTTTGATTTGACTGATGATGGAAGCTATGCCGCCAAGGACGGTTTCAATAATGTTGAAGTTCAGGACGGCGCTACGCTGACGCTTGCAGGTTTGACCGAAGTGACAAAGGCTCAGGTTGGTCAGCTTCAAAAAGCAATGTCTCAAGGAAGCACCGGTATTTTGAATCTTGGCGAAACAAAGATTTCCGATATCGAAGTGACGGACGGTGTCGTTGCTTATAACGATGTCAGCTCGCTTGGTTCTATCACGACCGCTCAGTTGGCTCAGACGACCGTTTCCGGCGTAACCGAAGGCGGTGCTCTTGCCGGTGAATTCGCAAAGGCAGTTTTGGCCGATCAGGCTACCGGTTTGTCTGTTGGTAAAAATCAAGTTCTCGTGCTCAACGGCGCAAACGATATGCTGGTGAAGACCGCTGAAGGCAAGGCCGGTAATGTCCAATTGGCTGCAGATTCCATTTTCAGGACCACGGGTGCCAATGCCGTGATCGGCGATGTGACGGCTGCAGAAAGCTCCAACGGTGGTTTGCTTTATGTTGTTTCCGGCAATTTGACGGCCGACAACGTGAAGGTGAACGAACTCTGGGTTGATGTCGGTACCGCATTTGATGCCAAGAAAGCGGATATCGCCGGCGGCGATGTTTACGGCAATGTGTCGGTTCAAGAACTTATCGTCGGCCAGGGTGGTTTGAATATCGGTTCGAGCGAAGAAAATGCCACCGGTCACATCAGTGTTGAAACGTTCACTTCCGGTGTCATGTTTGTCGATCCGGCTTGGTTAAATGACCAGACGCTGACTTTGAATGCAGCATCTACTGCAGCGATCGGTACGCTGGCTAAAGCCGCTACTGTTGAAGCCGGTCAGGGTTCCGTTGTGGCATTGGGTACGACCGATGCTTCCGAAGCCACCGCCGCACTGTCTGCGCTCGGCATCAATAAGTTGGGTGACGCTTCTGCCGAAGGTAACGAAGGTCTTTATAAGGCTGTCGTTTATGTCAACGGCGGTAAGACTGCCGAAAATGCAGCTCAGACGATTGCCGGCAAGGTTTATGCTTCCGGTCATTCTGAAGCAGATCACAAAGCTTCGCAGGATACGATTAGCGGTGTTCAGATCGGTGCGAACACTCTTTTGCTGATCAACGCCGCAACGGTCGATGTTGAAGGTAAAACGGCAGTCTTCGGTCAGAACGTAACTCTCGATCAGGGTAGCCAAACGTTGATTGCCAACGCAGCCAACGGTGACAAGGTGCTCTTGTCCAGCAGCGTGACGAACAACGGCGCAATCGGTTTGACCGACGGCGATCGTATTTTGGGTGTGAAGTTGGATGAGGGAATCGCTTCCGTAGCCCTCAAGAATCAATTGGGTGAACTCGATCATCTCGCAACCATTGATTCCATCAAGGGCTTGTACACGGATCGTTCTTTGGCTAACTCCAAGTCCGTCCAGTTTAACAAGTGGTTAATGAGCTCCGATAACGGTCTGGCAAACGATGCTGCCGTGGTTCAGGCAGGTAACGACGTTGCTGCCATCGGTGCCACGGCCGGTATGGCTTCCGTGACCTTGGATGCAATGAGCGCCTTTAACGACACGGTTGCTACTCGTACGAATATCCTCGCCGCTCGCGGTGAAGGCGTGAACGTTTGGGCCGATGTCAACGGCGGTCGCTACAGCGCCAAGAAGTTGATGGACGGCGCCGGTTACGCTTCCGACATCTACGCCGGTGTGTTGGGTGTTGACGCTCAGTTTGCCGGTACCGTTGTCGGTGCTGCTTTGACGGTCGGCACGGGTGACACCGATAGCAAGAACACTTCTGCAGAAACGAGCATGGACAGCGACTTCTTCGGTCTGTCTGTCTACGCTTCTCACAAGTTCGGCGACATCTTCAATGTTGCAGCCGACTTCGGTTACATGCAGGGTTCCAACGATGTGTCCGCCAACTACAACTTGGGTAGCTTCTCTGCCGATACCGATGCATTTACGCTCGGTATTCGCGGTGAATTGCTTGCCGAAGTTGCAGGCTTTAACTTGGTGCCGCACGTTGGATTGCGTTGGACGCAGATTTCGACCGATAGTTTCGAAGCCGGTTACATGACCGACATCGACGACATCAACGTCTTCCAGATGCCTGTCGGTATCACCGTCTCCGGTGATGTCAAGGTCGGCGGCTGGACGGCTTCTCCGATGTTTGACTTGTCGTTTGTGCCGACCTTCGGTGATAAGAATGCCGAAATGAAGCTCGGTATCGCCGGTGTGAAGGCTTCCGACGACTTGGCTGTTCGCGTGGTTGACTCTAACCCGGTTCAGGCAACGTTGGGCGTAAATGCCGTCAACGGAGCTTGGAGCTTTGGTTTGGACTATAAGCTTGGTGTGGGTAGCGATGATCGTATGAACAATACGTTTAACGCTCGTTTGAACTACGCCTTCTAATAGGCCGAAAAAATCTAAGCCGTTAAAGGGTTTGCAGGCCTTTTGTACCGAAAAGGCCTGCAGATCGGCTTAGTCGACTCTTTGGAGCCGCTTTAAAAGTCTTATTCTTGCTTTGCCTAAACAAGGTCTTCGGAGCTTGGTGTAGGCAAAGCTTTTTTCATTTGTAGAGTGAAAGAAGTTTTCGAAGAGAAAATTGATTTGTTGATCTGAGAGAAATCTACTTAGTGGTGCCGCGGGAGAAAAATACGCCTACTTGAAAAAGACGTCGAAAACAAAACAGCCAAAGACGTCCGATCAAGCACCGTACAAACACACAGGAGAGAAACAATGTCTCAGATGACCATCTCGCGTCGCAA